>JAPOYQ010000038.1 GCA_026706505.1 Gemmatimonadota bacterium | reverse complement strand
AGGTATTAGAAGTTGCACCGACCATTTGGTCGGCGGAAAACACTCTGCACCGACCATCCGGTCGGCGAGAGAAACGTCTCACTCGCCGCAACAGGCGGCCCAAATTTGGAGTTAAGGTACATGAGCAAAATACACGTCCAGACCACGATCAACGGGGAGTCGACCGAATTTCTCTGCGAGCCGCGCCAAAGCCTGCTCGAAGTATTGCGCGAGACGCTCGGCTTCACCGGCACCAAGGAAGGCTGCAACGACGGCAACTGCGGCGCGTGTTCCATCGCCGTTGACGGCGTCCTCGTCGATTCTTGTCTGATGCTGGCCGTCGAGGCCGAAGGCAAGGAGATCGGCACAGTCGAGGGCCTTGCCAGCCCGGATAGCCTGCACCCGGTGCAGCAGAAGTTCCTCGAACACGCCGCGCTGCAATGCGGCATCTGCACTCCGGGATTTTTGGTGGCTTCCAAAGCCCTACTCGACCACAACCCCAACCCTTCCGAGCACGAAGTGCGGCATTGGCTGGCCGGCAACTTGTGCCGCTGCACGGGCTACGACAAGATCATTCGCGCTGTCCTCGACGCCGCTGAGGAAGTGCGCCAAAGCGCCTGAACCCAACGAGGAGGAACGCCATGCCTGCCAACAATGGCTACAAAGTCATCGGCACCCGCCCCATCCGCCACGACGGCGTTGACAAGGTCACTGGGCGCGCCATTTACGGCGCCGACACCCGGTTGGCCGGCTTGCTCTACGGACAGGTCCTGCGCTCGCCCCATGCCCATGCGCGCATCAAGTCCATAGACACGTCTAAAGCTGCGGCCCTGCCTGGGGTCAAGGCCGTCCTCACGGGCACAGATCTGCCCGATGCCGGCGACCAAATGGTCGATCTCGGCGAAGGCCCGGCCCGGCTCAAATACCTGCGCGACAACGTGCTGGCCACGGATAAGGCCCTGTACAGCGGGCATCCCGTCGCTGCGGTTGCCGCCACTAGCGTCCACATTGCCGAAGAGGCCCTCGACCTGATCGAGGTCGAGTACGAGGAACTAGAGGCCGTGCTCGATGTGCGCGAGGCTATGCAGGAGGGCGCGCCCCAACTCCACGACGACATGACTACCCAGGAGTTTGGGGAAGACACCGGTCGCACGAGCAACCTCGCCACCCACTTCGAGCACCGGCTCGGCGACCCGGAAAAGGCCTTTGCCGAGGCCGATGTGGTCGTGGAACGCGAGTTTCAGACCGCCACTGTTCATCAAGGGTACATCGAGCCACACAACGCCACGGCGAGTTGGAACGCCGATGGCCAACTGACGGTCTGGACCAGCACCCAGGGTTCGTTCACCGCGCGCGCCCAACTCGGCGCGGTCTTGGACATGCCCATTTCCAGGATCAAGGTCGTGCCCCAGGAAATTGGCGGCGGCTTTGGCGGCAAAATTCCGGTTTACTTGGAGCCGGTCGCCGCCCTGCTCTCCAAGGCGAGCGGCCAGCCCGTCAAAATGATTATGACCCGGCCAGCCGTCTTCGAGAGCACCGGCCCGACGCCTGGGTCGTACGTCAAGATCAAGATGGGTGCGGACAAGAGCGGCAAGATCGTGGCCGCCGACGCCTATATCGCCTTTGAGTCCGGGGCTTATCCCGGCGGTTTGGTCGGCGCGGCTGCCATGTGCGTGTTTTCGTGTTACGACATACCCGATGGCCGGATCGACTGCTATGACGTAGTGGTCAACAAGCCGCGGAGTTTTGCGTATCGCGCCCCAGGTTCGACGCAGGTGGCCTTCGCCACCGAGCACGTGGTCGATCTGCTGGCCGCCGAATTGGGGATGGAGCCGCTGGAGATCCGGCTCAAAAACACCGCGACGACCGGCACCCGCCGCATCGACGGCGTGGTGTATCCGAAGATGGGCTGCAAGGAGGTATTGGAAGCCATCCGCGACTCAGAGCATTACCAGAGTCCAGCGCCCGCTGGTCCCAACGGAGGGCGCGGCATCTCGGTCGGCTATTGGTTCAACGTCGGGCTCAAGTCCTCCTGCACGGCCAGCGTCAACTCTGACGGCACGGTCAGCTTAGTCGAGGGTTCGACCGACATCGGCGGCACGCGCACGTCGGTCGCCATGCAGTTTGCCGAGACCTTGGGCCTACAGGCCGAAGACGTCAAACCGCAGGTGGCCGACACGGACTCGATTGGCCACACGGACGTAACCGGCGGTAGTCGCGTGACGTACGCCACTGGCTGGGCTGCGTACAAGGCCGCCCTCGACGTGCAAGATCAGCTCTGCGAGCGCGCGGCCCAACTGTGGGAGGTCGAAGTAAGCCAAGTCGAGTTTGACGATGGCGTCTTCCGTTCCGGCGACAATGCGATGACCTTTAAGGAACTAGCTGGCCGACTCGAAGAGACCGGCGGTCCGGTCATTGGCCGCGCTACCGTGGACCCAGACTCGGGCGTCGGCGGCTCCTTTGCGGCCAATATCGCTGACGTCGAGGTCGATCCCGAGACTGGCAAGGTGGATATTTTGCGCTTCACGGTCGTCCAAGACGCTGGCCGGGCGATTCACCCGGCGTACGTCGAGGGCCAGATGCAGGGCGGCTCAGTGCAAGGCATTGGTTGGGCGCTCAACGAGGAGTACTTCTACAGTGGAGACGGCCACCTCGACAACTCCAGCTTTCTCGACTACCGGATTCCGACTAGCCTCGACCTGCCGATGATTGAGACCATCATCGTCGAGGTCCCTAACCCAGGCCATCCCTATGGCGTGCGCGGCGTTGGCGAGGCCAACATCGCTCCACCGCCTGCGGCCATTGCCGCGGCCATTGAGGCTGCCGTTGGCGTGCGGCCGCAGGAATTGCCCATGAAGCCCGACCGCATTGTCGCCGCGTTGGCAGGGAGCAGCTAAAAGCGTGCCCGTAGCTTGGATTCCCTCGCTGATGCAGAAGCTGACTGCTGGCCAGCAGCAAGTAGAGGTAGAGGGCGCGACCGTGCGCGAGGTCGTTGCCGCGCTCGACGCCCGCTACCCCGGCTTCAAGGAGCGGGTTCTCGATGGCGACCGCATCAAAACCGAGATTGCTGTTGCGGTAGATGGCGAAGTCGTCGCCGCTGGGCTTAGGGCTAAGGTCGGTCCTGAAAGCGAGGTCCATTTCCTGCCCGCTATATCAGGGGGAGCGAGTTAGTCCGCCGTAAGGATGCAACGCAAAAAGGCCGGTACTCCAACAAGAGTACCGGCCTTTTCTTTTTTTGCTCCCTTTTGAACAGTTTCAGCGCCTTCCCGTCGAGCCAAAGCCACCGCTGCCGCGCTCCGTTTCAGCGAGTTGCTCAACCTCGACCCACTCGCCGCGCGTAACCGGCGCGAAAATGAGCTGGGCGATGCGCTCGCCCGGGTCGATGGGCTGCTCTTCGGTCGAAAGGTTGATCATGATGACGCCGACTTCGCCTCGGTAGTCGGCGTCGATCGTACCCGGGGCGTTGAGCAGCGTCAGGCCGCGCTTGAGGGCCAAGCCACTGCGCGGCCTGACCTGTGCCTCGTAGCCCGGGGGGATTTCGAGGAACAGGCCCGTGGGAATGATGCCGCGCTCGCCGGGCGCTAAGACTACTGCCTCTGATAACGCCGCGCGCAAGTCGAGGCCCGCGCTGTGCGGCGTCTCATAGGAGGGCAGTGGTTGCTCCCCCTTGTTTATCACTTTTACTCGAATAGTCATACAACTTCAGGCGTCGTCTCGTGCCGCTCGCGCCAGCGCTGTTGAAGGCCCCGCATGTACACCGCCCCCATCACATAGGAGACTGAGGCGATGAGGCTGAGTAAGCCGGCGAGAAATACGATCAGCACGCGCTGGGGCTTGGCCTTGATTTCGGGTGGTGTGGCTGGGTCGAGTATCTGCACGGTCGAAGTGAAGTCCTTGGCCTCGATCAGAGCTTGGGCCTCCTGTTGCTGCAGGACCAGCAAAAGGGACGTCTGCACGAGTACATCCTTTTCAAGGTTTGTGTACTCTTGGACCACGCTCGGGATCTGCTTCAGCGGCAGGAAGAGGTTTTCGTCCAGTGGTAGTCGCAGCGCTTTGTTTGGCAACAAGCCGTTGTCGGCGGGTCTGAGGCCATCGCGCAAAAAAGCGATGGTCTCTCGCCGCAGGCCAATTTTGCGCTCGAGCTGTTTGACCTTGTCGTGGTTGGGACCTAGCCCCGATTGAATGAACAGTTGGCGCTCAATTCCAAGCTCCATTACGGCGGTCTGCATTGAGGTGGCCGTCAGAATCGCCGCGCGGGCTTGATCCGCGATCGAGATGGCATTGTGCTCGGACTGGAACTCCTCTAGCCGCTTCATCTTGTCCTCTAGCTTTTTATCTTCTTCTTGCAAAACCCCGCGGATAAAGTCCAAGCGGTCGGAGGCAGTCTTGTGCGCGAATCGCTTGTTGGTACTATCGAGCAGGGCGAT
>JAPOYQ010000223.1 GCA_026706505.1 Gemmatimonadota bacterium | reverse complement strand
CAATGCGCAGCGCCGCCGTCAAACCGCCGCACCAAGTGACGTCCGGTTGCCACAAGTCCAGTGCCCGCATCCTGGCGATATGAACGAAATCCCGCACGGTGAATTCGTGTTCGCCGCCAGCCAACAAAACGGGGTGAATCTGCGGCCGCAATGCCGCCAAGCCGTCCAAGTCGTCGGGGAGTAGCACGTCTTCAAACCAGTGTATCTTAAATGGCGCGAGCTGCTGCGCTACGGCCACGGCAAAGTCGGGCGACCACGACATGTACGCGTCGATCATCAAGAGCGCGTCTTCGCCCAAGGTCTGGCGTCCCCCTTCGGCCCACTCAAGTATGCGTGCCGCGTCTGCGGCTTGGCTTTCTCGCCGCGTCTGCGAGGACTTATGGGCATTAAAGCCCAAGTCGCGATACCAAGTGCAATCTGGGCCTGTGGCGTAGGCCCGCACCTCGTCCCGCCGCCGACCGCCCAACAAGTCGCAGACGGACTTTTTTTCTGCCCGACCCAAGGCATCCCATAGCGCCAAGTCCACGCCGCTGATAGCCATGACGGCGATTCCACTGCGGCCGTAGGGCAGACTAGCCTTGTATTGGTCGTCCCAGAGCCGGGCGACATCTTCAATGCTGTTGATGCTGCGACCCACCAGTAACTCGCGCAGGTGGCGGTTGATCACCTCTACGGCAGCAATCCCACCGCCACCCGCTCCCCAGCCGCTGACGCCAACATCCGTATCTATCCGCACGACCATCTGCCAGAAGTGCCGACGCCAAGCAGCAGGCGCGGCGCGATAGTGGGGATACATCGACTGCACTTCGGTTATTTTCATGCGTAAACCCTTGTGTACATTTTGTTTTTATCACCTTCCATTTTGGTAATCAACCGCTTCGTATCGTATTATTTACATATCAAACACCTTGTATTTTAGATCCCATTACAGGAGCAGCCCATGTCCTTAGGACGCAACCTGAAAGAGCTGCGACAGAGACAATCGCTCAACCAGAAAGACCTCTCAGATCGCTCCGGCGTCTCCCAAGCCACCATCTCCCGCATTGAAACCGGCCGCGTGCGCCAGCCAGGCTCATCGGCCTTAAAAAATTTAGCTGACGCTCTCGGCGTCTCGACCGACTCCCTAATGGACGATAAAGCACGCTTGGCCCGAGTCCACCAAGACCGTTTGCAGCAAATCGCCGAGACTCTCAACGCCTTTGTCATCAACGAAAACGGACCCTTGCTCTTCATCAGCCAGACCTTGGCCGACCTATTGGGTTATCGCGGGGAAGAATTGCTCGCCAAAGACGGCATTGAGCTACTGTTCGCTCCCCAGTCCCATCCCAAAGCCCGGCACATGATCGCCAGCGGTTCGTCCGATGCCTATAAGGCACTCATGGTGCGCAGTGACGGCAGCTTTCTTCCCGTCGAGATCACCAATGTCAACCTCAGCAAAAAAGAGCGCTTGGCCATTGTGCGCGACATTACCGCTCACTGCTGTCAGCAAGGGGCCTTCCGCATCTTGCAGGCTGGTTGCGAAGCCGACAAGGTACGCGATCTAGGCAAGGTCGTGCGCATTCTCAGCGACGAGTTAGAGGCTATGGGCGTCCAATTCGAGGCGGTTGATCTACAGGTCATCGACGAACAAAGAAACCTCTTGGATTGCCATCGCGCTTACTCCGAAGCGCGTGGTCATCGCTCCTTACAGAATATGGTAACTTTTCAAGAATCGCTCGGGCGCTTTGCCACCCTGCGGAGGTTGGTTAGCTACTGGCAACGCGACAAGGTCTGGGAGCACGAGGCCGACGAGGATTTTCGCCAGATGACCCAAGAAATCTTCTCGGACTCGACGTATCGCCCCGGACTGCTGATCGACGTGCCCTTTGCACAGGGCATGCTAGGTTTGGGGCTGCCCATGAGCGGACCTGGTCACCCCGAACAGCTAGCGACCATACTGCGTGAGTTCGCCCGCTCTATCTCTTTAGTTGTCAAGCGGCTGTTTGAGCTTCAATCGCTGCGCGAAAAGCTGGACCAACAGCAGAACTAAATCGCCGACTAAGAACGCGCTTCCTCAGGGCTGACCTTCCGCTGGCCAGAGCGGCGCTGCTCGGCCTCTTTGATGTGAGGGCGAGCCTCTCCGGCTTCTTCCATACGTCTCAAGAGTCGTTCCTTCATTACTTGGGCCACCTCCCGGTGCGCCTCGAGACCGACTAGATTGTTCAGTTCGTAGGGGTCTGCCTGTAGATCGTAGAGATACTGCTCCTCGTAGTGATCGGCTCCTGCCACATCTCTGCCTTGCTCGCCTGGAGCATCCACCCCGTACTTCCACCGCTGCGTGCGAACGGCCCGCCCGACTTGGGCTTCGCTGATCTGCACGAAGACCTCTGCGGGCCAATCGGCTACTTCACCGCGCAAAAGCGGCATGAGCGAGCAACCCTGCATCTGATCGGGGATTTCCAAGCCGGCCGCGTCCAAAAGCGTTGGCGGCAGGTCGATTAAGCTAACCAATTCCTGCAATTGGCCGCCGCGAAAACCGGGGCCCGTCAAGACCGTCGGCACGCGAATCGAACTTTCGTGGCAAGAGCGCTTGTACTCGCTGTTGCGCGTCTTGAAATGACAGCCGTGATCCGAAGTGAAGAGCACGATGGTGTCGTCGTCTAGCGCCAAGCTCTTGAGTGCGTCGTGCAGGCGGCCATAGGCTTCATCGAGCCGCTTGACCATACCGTAATACCCGCCTAAGTGCTGGTGAGTCGAACCGCCCAGTGCCGCTAGATCGGGCGGGATCCAGCCTCCAGTATAGGCTTCCCGGTAGCCATCGGGGGGCGGATAGTCGTCCAAGTGGTTCTGGTGGTGGGGTTCAATGTAGGAGACAAAAAGAAAAAAGGGATGATCTTGGTGCGCATCCACGTAGCGGATTGCGGCATCCGCGACTGCATCCACGCGATAACCGGGTAGGCGGACGGGTTGGTCGTCATTGTCGTAGAGGACCGTGCTGTAGGCGTCAGAAGTAAACTCGAGAACATTCGACGCCAACCAGTACTGGTAGCCAAAGCGGTCCGCTGCCAGCACCGGACCGGTGGTCCCTCGCTCGTGTAGGTGCCACTTGCCTATATATCCAGTGTCGTAGCCAGCCGCGGCAAAGTAGTGAGCGAGGGTCTGGCTGTCCGCGGGCAAGGGAATGCCGTTGCGGTAACAGCCTGTAGCCGTAGCATAAAGACCCGTTTGCAGGCAGGATCGCGCCGGGCCGCAGACGGGTTGGCACGTAAAAGAGTGAGCCGCGTGGGTGTACTCCCGGGCTAAGCGATCGAGATTCGGCGTAAGGCCCAGCGGATTGCCGTGTAGCCCCGTTGTATCCCAGCGCTGTTGGTCTGTAAAAAAGACTATGACGTTTGGTTTTTTACTGTCTCCAGCCATTTTGCACCCGTTCTCCTTTTTCGCCTACGGCTCAAGTGTCTGATTTGCTGCGCGTTGTAATTCTTCCACCAGTTGTTCGACGTCCCCGCCTTCTATCGCCTCTATCATCGCCTCTCGAATCAATCTCCGCACCCGTTCATACCCAGCCATCGTCGGCTCTGATTTTCCGTAGTCCAACATGCCAAATGCCACTCCATAGTGCGGATTTTCCTCAAAGTAGCTTTCTAGCTCGCGCGCCGTACTTTTGCGCACCGGAAAGTAGTTGCTCGCCCGCACCCACCGCGCTTGTTGCTCTGGAGCCGTAAACCACTTGAGAAAAAGCCAAGCCGCTAGCTTTTTTTCGGGTGTACCGGCGCAGAGCGACACGCTGGCCCCGTACACGTCAACAACCGGCCGCGAGCCAGTCTGCGGCGGATGGGTTACTCCCCACTCGAAGGCCAGCCCAGAGTCCTCAATGCCACTCTTGTAAAAGGGCAGCCCAGAGGAAGAATCCTGCGAGAAGAGGATCTGACCGGTAACGAACTCGTTTACCTCAACATCCCGTTCGGCCGCGATGTCTATTGCGCCGTCTCGCGCCAGTTCCTGCAACAGTTCCAGGACCGATTTAACTTCTGGCGAGTCCAGCGCATAGGCACTACCGGTCGAATCCACTAGATCTCCGCCGCGACTGAAGACCATCGCGGCGAATCGGCTGGCGTCGACATCGAGCAAAAAACCCAAACTGCGCGCGGGGTCTTCGTTCTTGCTAAAGGGTTGCTCTTTGGCCAAGCGGCACATCGCGGCAAAATCGTCCCACGTCGCCGGAGGCCCGTCGTAGCCCAGCTCGCGCAACCAATCGACATTGTAGTAGAGCAACTCCATTGAGCGATTTGGCGGGAAGCCAATCTGCACTCCGCCGAGATTGTCCTGCTCCAGAAACGCTTGGACGTAGTCGCTGCGCTCTTCGGGCGACAAGCCCCATTGGGGCGAATCCATATAGGGCGTTATATCCACGATGCCGTCGGCTTGGTAGTAGTCGC
>JAPOYQ010000770.1 GCA_026706505.1 Gemmatimonadota bacterium | reverse complement strand
AAAATGGGAGCGGGTAAATCTGGGGATACATCACAATCGACTGGTCGAGTCGGATGCGGGCTTTTCAGACGCCTTCTGCAACGCGCAGGCCGGAGAGGACCCCGCCATGAGTACGTCGTACACCGCGCTGATGCCTTGGGGAGCCGATGGGTTAATCGTGGCCTACGACCGCTTGGCCAACGGCTGGGCTGGTGCCCCGGGGCCGAACGGGGACGTCGATCGGGTATTTAGTTTATCAGTAACGATTTCCATCTAAAAGAAAGGACCGGCCATGCCCCAGCAACAGCCCAACATCATCTACATCCTCGCCGACGACATGGGATACGGCGATATGGGATGCAACAACCCCGGTTGCAAAATTCCCACGCCGCACCTCGACCGCCTCGCCGCCCAGGGGATGCGCTTCACCGACGCCCATGCCTCCTCCAGCGTCTGCTCGCCCAGCCGCTACGCCCTGCTCACGGGGCGCTATTGCTGGCGCACTCCGCTCAAAAGCAGCGTCCTGTGGCCCTGGGATCCGCCTTTGATAGAAGCCGACCGCCCCACAGTAGCCAAGCTGCTGCGCCAGCAGGGCTACCGCACCGCCTGCATCGGCAAGTGGCACCTTGGCTGGGAATGGGCGACCAAGGACGGCAAACCAGCCTACGGCGACGAGTCCATCGGCCGCCTCAACCGCGAGCAGCGCCAAGCCCTAGAGCGCAATATCGACTATAGCCAACCCATCGGTGGAGGCCCCTTAGCCTGCGGCTTTGACTCCTACTTTGGCGTCGATGTGCCAAATTTCCCGCCCTACACTTGGTTTGAGCAGGACCGGCTGGCCGCGGCCCCGACCGAGCAAAAGCCCGAGGAGATGTTCGGTCAGCCCGGAGCCATGATGCCGGGCTGGAAATTGGAGGATATGGTCCCCGAATTCGTCCGCCGCGCCCGCGCTTACATCGCCGAAGCTGGCTCCGATCCCTTTTTCCTCTACCTGCCGCTGACCTCGCCGCACACGCCGATTGTTCCCAACCAGGACTTTATCGGCCGCAGTGGAGCGGGTCTGTACGGCGATTTTGTCTGCGAAGTTGATTGGGTGGTCGGGGAAATTATGGCTGCGCTCGATGATCAGGGGCTGACCGATGACACGCTGCTCATCTTCACCAGCGACAACGGCCCCGAGTGCAGCCGAGCTGCGGCTGGCGGCTGCTACGAGCACGTGCGTCAATTCGGGCACTACAGCATGGCCCATTTGCGCGGCGCCAAGCGCGACACTTGGGAAGGTGGCCACCGCGTGCCCTTTGTCGCTCGCTGGCCTGGGGTTACGCCGGCCGGATCGGTCTGCGACCAGCTCGCTCTGTTGGGCGATTTTATGGCCACTTGCGCCCAGTTGACCGGAGTCCAGTTGCCCTCGGGAGCAGCCGAGGACAGCATTAGCATATTGCCCTTGTTGCAGGGACAGGTTGACGCGCCGGTGCGCCGCTCAGCCGTGCACCACAGTTGCGCGGGCCGCTTTGCCCTGCGCCAAGACGACTGGGTTTTTATCGACGCTCCTTCCGGTGACGACAACCGCGAGCCGGATTGGTTCAAGGCGGAGCGGGGCTATAGCGACCACGATTTTCCAGGGGAGCTGTTCAACCTCAAAGACGATATCGCCGAGCGACAGAATTTGTACGGCCAGCACCCGGATATTGTGCGCAGTCTATCGCGTCGCTTGGAAGAAATCAAGGCCCAGGGTGAAGCATTGGCCGGACCTTATGACGAGACGCTGGAGGAATCGGAGTAGAGATCCCAAATCGGCTGATGCTATGGCGTAAAGCGGTAGGCAAAGTCGCTGTATGGCGCAGCGAATGTATAGGCTCCCGGCTGTGCGGTCCCAATGGGGACGATTTTCATGTTCCACGTATCGACGCCGTCGATTTTATACGGTTGATTGCCCGGCAATTCGAGGGTTATCGTCTGTGGGTCGGTGGTGTAAACGAGATAGTATTCCCCGGGTTTGGCGAGGATGTACCGCCCGCTGTCGTCGCCAATCGGTTCGAGCGTGTCAAATGCTGGTGCGTCTGCCATAAACGATTTGAGGAATGCTATGCGCTTGGGGCTGTCGCCGTGCAGTACGCCGCCTTTTGCCCACCAGAGTAGGTCTTCGGGGTGTTTGTACGTTTCTCCGTGGCCGACGTAGCAACCGGCAACAGTCCCCGCCCAAAAGTGTTGCACCATCTGCCGGGCGCTGATGTTTCCCCATCCTTGCGGAATGTCTCCCTCGTAGCGGCATTCATCGTAAATCACGGGTTTTTTGTATTGGCTGCGATAGCGGATGCCGTGTGCCATGTTAGAGGTTTGAATACTAACATGCGTTACCCACGGCTTGCTGTGGTCGTACCAGCGCCGCCCATTGTGAATCCCGCGCAGCCGCTGATACGGGTCGTGGTCGCGGATGATTTGGAAAAACCGATCCCAGTCGGATTCTTCTTTGGCTGGCATGAAGTCGTATTCATTGGCCAGCGACCACCACACATTGCGGAAAGCGGCTAACCGCGCGACGGCGTAGCGGATGTAGCGGTCGTCACTGGCCGCGTCCATGTTTTCGAAATCCCAGCGATCGTAGGTGTGAAATAGGATTAAATCGGCTTCAATACCAAGCTGCAAGAGGTCGAGCACGCGCTGCTCAAAGTGACGCCAGAATTCGGGATTAAATCGCGTGAAGTCCCAATTTTTCAGCGGCGTGCCCTCGAACGGATAGTACACTGGCTCGTTTTTGTTGTACACGTAATCCTTGGGAAAGATGCACATTCGCAGCTTGTTGAACGGTGCATTGGCGAGGGTTTGGAGCGTCTGTTCCTCCATCGCCTCCCCTTGATGCGCCCAAGCGTAACAGGTTGTTCCGAACTGGTGATAGGGTGTTCCGTCCGCATACTGGAAGTAGAAGTCGTTGTGAATGCGCACGGGTCCGTGATTGTCTACGGATGGTTTGGTGCACGTAAACTGGCCGGTCTTGCCGTCAAGGGCCGCGTGGTTGCTTTTAGTGATATACGTCCATTCGCCGACCGCATCGGGCATAAAGCGAATTTTGTACACGCCGTCTCCATCGTAAAATCCGTGCGGCTCGAAGACGCGACCGTTTAGTGCAAATTCTGCTGTTAATTCGACATCGACGAATGGATTGCCCGTCTCGGGTCCGGCTAGTGTGAGTTCATACATGCCCCAGCGTTCGACCATGTTTATCTCCAAAGCTTGTGTGGGTTCAACGGAAGCTACGCCAAGTGAGAAGATAACCATGAGAATCACCACTGGTAAAACTCGTCTAACCATCGACGCCTTTTACTAGGAAGGTAAATATTATTGGAACTTACCCACCATCTTGCGGGTTCGCGTCAGATGGACCTTTAATCAATATCGTCCTGTACAATGTCCGCTCGTCCACTGCTTCTTCTGCGTCGGTTTGCAACCTCCAGAAGTACATGCCGTCGCTGAGCTCGCGGCCGGCATCGTCCCGCCCGTCCCAGAGGATGCTATATCTGCCGGGACTCTGATGACCCAAAACAAAGGTTCGAACATGCTGTTTGGCTGCATCATAGATAGCTAATTTAGCCGATGTGGCGGTGAATATTTCATACAAGATGCCCGGGACAACGGGTTTGAGCGCGTAAAGCTTGGCCTTTAGTCCGTCGGGCCATTCGTCCTGATCGGTCTCCGGATTCCACTGAGGCCAGCGCTGACGGACCTCCTCGACGAATAGAAGCTGGCGTTCCAGCTCTTCGGACCATTCCTCTTCGGACCATTCCTCTGGACCGGTTCTCACCGCCTGCCAGATTCTGTTATCTGGACTCGGTTTAGCCGCGCCTTTGGCTTTCACCGGTTGCGATTCCGTGGCGATGTAGGCGATGACCTGATCGACGAGTCCTACTTGGCGGGCGATACGCTTGATCTGGTCGATCTGACTTCTCGTGAGAGAGAGGCGCTCGGGCAACTGGATGAAAATCATTGTGGTGTTGTTCAACTGTAGTCTCTTTGCCTGCAATTCCTCTTTGAGGGTCGCAAACATCACTGATTTGTCGTTCAGCTTCATATTGCCATCTTGATCCACGACGATAAGGATATTCTGCTTACTCGACGCAGCCGAGACTTTGGACACAGAGGGCAGGGTCACGGTGGCCAAGGGACATAGCAGTACCACTGCCAACACGCGTGCTCGCATGCCCATCTGGCGCGCACCGCCGCCAAGCGTCCTGCGGATTCTCAGCGCCAAGTCCGATTCTGCTGCTGCGAAGGCGTTCATCGTGGGGATTCTCCGTATTAAAGGGTTTGAATAGACCGCTCGTTCGGCGACGTGAGCAAGGCTGCGTGCATAGGCTTCTGAGCGGCCAGAGGAACATACCACCAGGTCGTCGCAGGCCTGTTCGGCTTCCCGCCGCAACATGCGACCGCACAGCCACACGG
>JAPOYQ010000383.1 GCA_026706505.1 Gemmatimonadota bacterium | reverse complement strand
CCGACCAGGGAGGCGTAGCCCGGCACCGTCCAGGTGCCGGGCTACGCCTCCCTGGTCGGCTTTCCGCGCGGTACCATCCTCGAGGACGGCACTTGGCTATTCCCGGTCTACACTAGCCGCCCCGACGGCGGCGACGGTCTCATCTTTCGCTCCAGCGACAACGGGCAGACGTGGCGACTACACCTGTGCGTTCCGAGGGTGTGCAACGAGTGGGCACTGGTGGAGGTCGCTCCTGGGAAGGTGCTAGGACACCTGCGCTCGGGCTACCGCTGGGGTCATCCCGAAAATGACCGCATCTACGCGCTGGAGGTCTGGTCGGAGGACGGTGGCAGGACTTGGACGCAGCCGCTGGAAACCGCTTTCCAGGGGTATCCCAACCACCTTTTAAGGCTGAGAGATGGACGGATCGTTTGCAGCTTCGGGTACCGGCGCAAACCAATGGGGGTGCGCGCCCTGATCAGCGAGGACGGGGGAGTCACCTGGGACCTCGAGCACGAGTACGTGCTGCGGGACGACGGCGGGACCGCATCGACGGCGTGGCCGGCGGAAAAGCGCGCCCAGCCCGGTTTCGGCAGCTCGGACGTGGGGTATCCGATCTCGACCGAGCTCGACGACGGTAGGATCCTGACGGCTTACTACATCACTTCCGCCGACGGGACCACCCATGTGGCGGTGACCCACTGGCATCCCGCCGACGACCGGCCCGCCTGACCTGAAGGCTCGCCGGCTCCGGTGCCGCCAACTTCCCGATCTTCCGACCCATCGCTGCAAAACCTATCACTGCGTTTCTGCTTTTGTCGCCAATGTCAATATAGCCGACAAGACCGCGATTAGGTAAAGAGGCGCGCAATTTCGTCCACCGGGAAAGTGGGCAATGGCGTCAGGTGGCCGTCGCGGCGTAGCTGAAGCCCGAAGGAAGGGGGACGGACCGTGCCGATGCGGGCTGCGGCTATGTTGGCGTCGTGCAGGGCCGCGAGTATGGCGTCGGCGGAATCGGTCGTGCAGCCGATCAGTAGCGCACCCGAGGAAATCACGCCGAGGGGATCAAGCGCAAAGGCCGCGCAGAGACGCGCTGTGGCCGGATCGATAGGCAGTGCGTGGCAGTCGATTTCTGCGCCCACAGCAGATGCGGCGACCAATTCCCACAGCCCCGTGGCGACCCCGCCTTCGGTCGGATCGTGCATGGCGGTGACTCGTCCGGCTTGGACGGCAACTTGGGCATCGCGCACGACGCTGATGCCGGGGGTGTGGAGGAAGTCGGCGCAGGCGTCCAAAAAGGCGGGCGTACAGCCAAGATCGCGCAGTTGTGCGCGTTTTTCGCGGGCGATGATGGCGGTGGCTTCAATGCCCAAGCCCTTGGTCAGGAGCAGGGCGTGGCCGGGCCGCAAACCCGAGGAGCACACCAAGCGGTCGCGCGTGGTTTCCCCGAGCATCTGGCCGATGACCAAGGGACGGTCGAGTCCGTAGGTCACCTCTGTGTGGCCGCCGCAGACGGCGATGTCCAAGTCTTCGGCTGCTTGGTGGATGGAGCGGAAAATGGATTCCGCCAACTCGGGCGTGGCACGTTCTTCAGGGAGGAGGATGGTGCTGAGGAAGAAGCGGGGCGTCGCTCCCATGGCGGCAATGTCGTTGGCATTGACGTGGACTGCGTACCAGCCAATCTCGTCGCTGGCGAAAGTGATGGGGTCAGTCTTGGCCACTAGCAAGCGGTCGCCGCAGTCGATGACCGCTGCATCCTCGCCCACGGTCGGCGGCACAATCAGGCGTTCGTGGCGGTGGGTATAGGCCGAGAGCAGGCGGCCTAGTTCAGCGGGAGGCAGCTTGCCGGCTGGGTAGGTCTTCACGGGTCGTAGAAGGCGATGATGGCTTGGACGAGAGCGGGGATACTGCTTTCACTCGGCTGCACGTGAACGGCAAACCCGAGTTGGCGCACGGCTTCAGCCGTGGTAGGGCCAATGCAGGCAATGTGGGTGCGGGCGAATACGGCCTCCGCGCGTTCTGGCCCTAGGACCTGCTGAAAATTGTGGACGCTGGAGGGGCTGGCGAAGACAATGAGATCGAGTTTGTTCTCGGCTAGCACGGCGGGGAGCTCGACCTGGTCCGGCAGGCGATTTACGTACGTCGTTAGGTGGTGAACTTGGGCACCGCGCTCTACGAGCGTATCGGCGAGTTCGGTGCGTCCAATGGAAGAGGCTGGCAAGAGGATTTCTTGGCCGGCCACGTCGAATGCAGCAAAGGCGCTGGCTAGCGCGGCCTGCGATTGGCGAGGGGGCACGAGATCGGGGACTAAACCCTGTTGGCGCAGCGCTGCGGCCGTAGCCAAGCCGACGGCCGCTATGCGCGTGTGGGCAAAGGCTCGGGCGTCGAGGCCGCGCTGGTAGAGCCGGTCGCAGAAAAAAGACACGCTGTTGGGGCTGGTGAAGACGACCCAAGCAGCGTCCCCGAGCCGGTCTTGGGCTGCATCCACAGCCGTCCAGTCGTCGGGCGGGCCGATGTCCAAGAGGGGCAGCGTCGATACGGCTGCTCCTTCGGCTTCGAGGCGCTGCTGGAGAGGGCCAGCCTGTTCGCGGCTGCGGGTGACGAGTAGGCGGCGGCCAAAGAGCGGTTTGTTCTCAAACCAGTTGAGGTCTTGGCGCAGCGCGACGACTGGGCCGATCGCGATGAGGGCTGGCGAGCGGATTTGCTGGGCAACGGCGCGGTCCGGAAGGTGTTGGAGATCGGCGACGACTGTGCGCTGGTCGGGCCAAGTGCCCCACTCAATGGCTGCGGCCGGTGTCGAGGCTGACCGGCCCCGAGCGACGAGATGCTGGCATATACTGGCGAGCTTGCGAACGGCCATGAAGATGACGAGGGTGCCGTCAAAGGCCGCTAGCTGATCCCAGTCGATAGTTGCGTCGGGCTTAGCTGGATCCTCGTTGCCGGTGACTAGCAGGGCGGCCGAGGCGGTGCCGCGATGGGTCAGGGGAATGCCCGCGTAGGCCAAGACGCCAGAGGCCGCAGAGACGCCAGAGACGATTTCAAAGGGGATACCGGCTTGGCGCAGGTGCAGGGCCTCTTCGCCGCCGCGACCGAAGATGAAGGGATCGCCGCCTTTGAGGCGGACGACGACATGGCCTTGGCGAGCGCGATCGACGAGGAGTGCATGGATCGCGTCTTGAGAGGGGCTCTTGTGGCCACCGCGTTTGCCGACCGCGATTTGCTCGCATGTGCTGGGCACTAGGTCGAGCAAGCGGCTGTCGAGGAGGTCGTCGTACAGGACGACGTCGGCCTCGCGTAAGTAGCGCAGGCCCTTGAGGGTCAGCAGGCCGGGATCGCCGGGACCAGCCCCGACGATGTACACGGTGCCTGAGGTGGTATATTCAGCGGACATCAGGGCACCTGTAAGAGGGCGTCGGCACCTTGGGCGCGTAGGGCATCGGCAAGGGATTCGGCAAGGGATTCGGCACAGGCGCGGGGGGCACGCATTTCGGCGCGCAGCAACTGGGTGCCTTCGGGATGGCCTACCAAGCCGTCGAGCGCGAGGAGGTCGCCCTCCATGCGGCCCCAAGTGCCGACGGGCGCGTGACACCCAGCGCGCAGGGTGTGCAGCAAATGGCGCTCGGCTTGCACTGAGGCTAGGGTTGGGGCGTGGTTGAGGGCTGCTACAGTGGCACGCGCGGGGTGATCAGCGCGCATTTGCAGTCCTAAAGCGCCTTGGCCGGGTGCGGGCAGAACCTGATTCAGGGGCAGGTAGCAGCCGATGCGGCCCTGCCAGCCGAGACGGTTGAGTCCGGCAACGGCTAAGACGACGGCATCGCACTCACCTCGCGTGGTCTTGTCGATGCGGGTGTCTAGGTTGCCGCGGATATCTATAATGTTCAGGTCGGACCGCAGGGCCTTGAGTTGGGCGCGGCGGCGCAGGCTGCCCGTGCCCACTCGCGCGCCATTCGGCAAGTCGGCCAGCGAAGATATGCCGGGGCCGACGAGGGCGTCGCGCACATCTTCGCGTTCGAGCGTGGCGACGAGGGCGAGGTCGAGGTGCATCTGGGTCGGCAGGTCCTTCAGGCTGTGGACCGCTAGGTCGATGTGCCCGGCTAGCAGGGCGTCTTCGAGGGCTTTGGTAAAAACGCCCGTGCCTCCCAAGCTGCGCAGTGAACCCGTCGTCGTGTCGCCGGTGGTGCGGATGGTCGAGATCTCAACGTCCAGCCTGTCGTGCAGCGCTAGCAAGCGGTTGCGGACCTCGTGGGCTTGGACGAGGGCGAGTTGGCTACCGCGGCTGCCGATGACGAGTTTCACGAGGTGTGGCCGTTAGGGTATATATAGGCAAGGGAAGATTCCCCTAGTGGAAATCTTCCCTTGCCCCGAGTACCCCGCAGTTATAGTTGTTTACACGTCGTAGTAGAGTGCGAACTCATAGGGATGAGGCCGCAAGCGGATGGCA
>JAPOYQ010000749.1 GCA_026706505.1 Gemmatimonadota bacterium | reverse complement strand
CGGCCGACAAATCGATCTAGGTCTTCAAAGTGCAAAATCTTCCTATAATCGCCGCCGACCATAAGGCGAGGTTCCGCGACATTACCCATGCCCATATCGTCCCCTTCCGTCATCATTCCAGCAAACCAGAGAGAAGGCTCCTTTTCGGCACCGCAATTGCCTACCAGATACCAAAAGTCCACCGGCCTGAGTGGATAGGTCAGAATGCGATGTTTGCCCCAATTGGGCAGTGATGACACTTGCCGCCCCAGACCACGCATGACAATCCACTGCGGCAACGCGATCCAAGCTAGTTCCTCCCAAGTAAATCCCTGCCAGCCGCACAGCGAAGTATGGCCTAGGGCCTCTCTGAACTGCGGCAGGCGGCGCTTGAGGATGGCTATGCCCTTCCGTACAGAATGCACGCTCTCGAAGAGCGGCAAACACTCTTGGCGCGCCATAAAGAGAAAGGCCGTCTGATAACGACCGGGGAAGGGCTCCTCCAGCATTTCTCCTTCCACTAAGCCCGGCACGATGTCCTGCACATAGGCCCTGTCGGCGTGCAACAAACGGGCTAGTTCCCCAACGCTTTTTGCACTCTTGCGAATGCCGCTCGAAGAGCCGCGCAAAGGCCCATTCGTGGCCTTCCTGTGCGGCACCCACCAAATGAGCGTCATCTACTGTCTGGCCATGGATTAGCTGATATTCTCGCATCGCACTTTACGCCTTTCTGTCTCCTAAGACGGGGCAAAGGCGTTAGAGGTTATATTGCGCGAGAAAATAATGACAACAACGGGGGGTTCACCTTGCGGTGATGGGAGATTGATCTAACTGCAAGAAATTGTAACTACATTTTAGCAGACACTTAAAAAGCACTTACACGCTTATTCAGCGCCCCCTGCGATAATCGGACCCAGATTGGGCGGCGAATAAAGTTCACCTTGCCGTCGGCGCGATGAATCTCACGGCGTCGGTGCCCCCTCTGGCAGCAGCCCTTCGGCCTTCAACTCCGCCCACAGAGCCGGCGGGATATCCGCTTGCATCACGAGCGCATTGTCCTCTAGCTCGGCTACCGACGCCGCGCCGGGCACCGCCGAAATCACCGCCTCGTGCCCAAAGGGGAATTGCAATGCCGCGGCCCGTAACTCAACGCCGTGCCGGTCGCAGACGGCCTTGAGCGCCTTGGCCTGTTGCACCAGATGCCCAGGCGCGGGCAGGTAATCAAAAGACACCGGCTGGTTCAAATCGCGGGCGAGGATACCGCTGTTGTACGGCCCGCCCATGGTCAACTTTACTCCGCGCTCGGTGCACAGCGGCAAAAATTCGGGCAGCGCCGACTGGTCCAGCAGCGTGTAGCGCCCGGCCAACAGGATGTAATCCAGATCAAAGCGCTCGACCATCCGCCCAGTGCGCTCCCACTCGTTCATGCCCATGCCAATAGCCTTGACCGTGCCCGCTGCCCGCAATTCGACCGCGGCCTCCAGCGCCTCGATAAAGTCCTCGTCGGTGTGCTGCCCTTTGAAGTCGCTGTCGTGGACGAAGAAGATATCCACCGCCGCCAATCCCAGCCGTTCCAAGCTCGAATCGAGCGAAGCCCGCAGACCCTCGGCGCTGAAGTCAAAATCGTAGACGTAGTGCGGGATCCCGTCCTCGCTGTAAGGCTCCAAATCGTCCGGGTTTTCAGGCCGCAACACCCGCGATCCCTTGGTCGAGATGGCGAACGACTCGCGCGGGAACTCGCCGAGCACCCGCCCGTAGCGCACCTCGCTGCGCCCATCGCCGTACATCGGTGCAGTATCGAAATAGCGCACGCCTATTTCATAGGCCCGGCGGATGATGGCCAATGCCTCGTCGTACCCGCTGCCCTCAAAAATCCCGTCGGCTAAGATCATCCCGCCCAACGGCGCGCCGCCCAACCCCAACCGCGTCACTTCCACGCCCGTATCGCCAATCGCTACTTTCTCAAAAGGGTCCATACTCACTCCAGTCCGTAGAGCCGCTCGGCATTGCCGGCGAGCAATTTGGCCTGCTCTTCCTCCGGACGCCCGGAGACGATCTCCCGCAGCGCAGCCACCCATGCCCCCAAACTCGCCCCGAAGTTGCACACCGGCCAGTCGCCGCCGAACACCACCCGGTCCGGCCCAAAGCTGTCCAAGCAGTGATTGACCGTCAGTGCCAGCGCGTCGGCACTCCACCCTGCGGGAGCCCTGGCGATAATACCAGATATTTTGCACACCACGTGCTCGCGCTCGGCCAAAGCCGCCATGTCGCCCTGCCACTGCTCTTTGGTGTGGCTGAATGGGTTGGCCGGATCGTGCTCCGCCGCGCCATTGACGATCTGCGGGTCGGCATTGCCGCAGTGATCGACGATGAAAAGCGTATCCGGGCACTGATCCACCAAGCCGACCGCGTCCCCCAACTCGCTCGGCCGCAGACACAGATCGAAGCTCATGTCGATCTCGCCCAGGTACTGTACATCTCGGACGAAACGCTCCTGCAGACAATGGCCCGGCTCGGCGTCGGGCACGTGCAACACCTGCCGCACGCCCTTGATAGCGTCCTCATCCTTAAAGCGGTCGATATAAGCGCGGAAACCCTCCTCCCCCGGACTGCTCCCGATCACCGCCGCAGCCATTGGATTGTCGTCGGCCCTGCACAGGCCAGCGACAAATTCCGCTTCCGCAATGTGCTGCTCAGCGGCGACATCAACTTCCATGTAAATGGTGCGGGCAATGCCAGCCCCAGCACCCGCGGCCAAGTAATCGCTCATCAAGTAATTTTTCCGCAGCGGGTCCATTCCCTCGCCCTCCAGCCACGGCAGCGCGAACTGCGCCAAATCCCACATGTGTTGATGCGTATCGACGATGGGTAGCATGATCCTTCCTCTATTTTAGTGGTTAAATCTCAACTCGACACTCGTACACTTGGGCATAGCCACTTTGATCCGACGCAAAGACCACGTAGCGACCATCCGGCGAAAAATTCGGATGCGGGTGCGTGTGCTGCGGCGCATAGACCTCGATCGGGCCGTCGTCGTACGGACAGTGGTCAATATTCCAGTGTTTGCCCTCGTTGCTCGACTGCGACAGGCAGAGCAGTTGCGGCGCACCGACCCCGTCGTTGGGATCAAACACCTGCAACCCGCTATCGGGAAACGTCGTATCCGCCACCATCCGCGCGCCATCCCGGCTGACCATCGGATGCCAAGCGTTGAACGAACAGACCGAGCGCACGGCTCCGGTATCGACATCGACGCCGATGACCCCGTGCGGCCAGCGCGTCGTCAGCAACTCGCGCTTGCGCGGGTGCCAAGTCTCGTGGACAATCCACTCGTTCCCCTCGCGCGCGTACGCTAGCCGATGGTCGCTGCCATCCCGATTTACCACCCACATCCGCTCGTAGTACGGCCCAGCGTAGCGCAATAGCGAACTGTCATTCGGATGAAATTCTGGATGGCCAATCGAATCCCGCTCCACGATCACTTCACTCGCGCAGCTACAAGTATCGATCACCACCAAGCGCGCCACAGCGCCGATCTTCACCGGCACCGCCCACCACTGGTCGTCGTAACTGAGTGCCGTCGTGCCCATCGCCGCTCCAACCATGCCTTTTTCGCTCATAGCCGAGGTAGCGAAAAAAGCCAACTGTTCTTCCTCGCAGGTCTCGGAATCCACCCGCCAAGCCCCTTGCCCATCGGTGAAATAGACATAGCGGCCATCGTGCGATGGCGTGATCGAAAACTCGGCCAAACCCTCGTGCTCAGTTAGCTGCAGCAATTGCCCAGAATCGCGCAATTCCAGAAAAAGTTCCGGACGACCCGTGCGGTGCGAGACAAACACCAGATGCCGCATCGCGTCGTCGTACGCGGGGATGTAATAGAAAGGATGGTGGTGAATGGACGCGTGCGCGGTGACTTGGCGGACTTCGGCACCCGTCTGTGCGTCGCGCAAGGTCCGCGACTCGGGCGGATAAAGCGTGCCCCGTCCCACGGTCAGGGCTGAGCGTAGTTGACCGACATCATGCCCTCTACGTCCATCGGATCGATGCCGTATTGTTTGGTGAGGCTCTGGTGCTGCGGAGCGTCCGCGGCCGCCTCATCGCTCAGCGGCAGAGCTATCCGCTGCCCCTCGTTCTGCGCCGACAAATCGCAGGCCATATTCATCATCAGCGACATCAACGCGTCTTCGTCGTCGAACTCGCTCTGCTGCACCCCCCGCACGGCGAGCGCGAAGTCGGCAATATGGCTCATCGCCGATGCACCGTAGTCCTTGCGCAGATTCGAATACTCATTGGTGCGGAAGGGATTTTCGTATTCGATCCGGCCCATGCTGGTGTCGGCATAGCTCCGGGTCCAGCTACAGCCGTCGTCCTCGTCGATGACGTCGACGATCTCGTCGGCAATCGAGCGAATCGTCTCCACCCCGTGCTCAGGGTCAATTCCAG
>JAPOYQ010000898.1:3605-4431 GCA_026706505.1 Gemmatimonadota bacterium | reverse complement strand
TGGCGGCACAGTTCCTCCTGCAGGCGATTTGAGATGCCGTACGGGCTTCCTTCCTTGCTGCGGACATCTGACGATAGGAAAAGGCCGTCTGGATGTTGCACGACGCAGGAACCCATGTGTACCACTCGTTTGAGTTCGTGGCGACGGGCCGACTCTAGGACGTTCCACATCCCCTTGAGGTTGATGAGAAAGGGGTTCACATCGTCCTCGGGTGGGTTTTCGTAGCCAAAGTAAGCGGCTAGATGGACGACGCCGTCCATGCCTGCCAAGGTCTTGTGGACGGCGTGGAAGTCGGCGATGTCCCCGTAGAGCTTTTCTCCCTCCCAGTCGCCGTCGAATCGGTGGTACGTCGCCCAAGCTTCGGGACTGTAATCGAAGGCGCGCACTTGGTGGCGACCGGCGAAGTTTTCCAGCACGGCCCGGCCGACCCACCCGGCGGCACCCATGATGGCTACTTTCACGAGCAATTCTCCTGAGAAACGGTACCGCAGCTAGGGTGAAACCAGCGCTCTTCGGTCATTCGCTGTACACCGCCTCGATTAGGCCTCTCATGTAGCCAATGGCGTAGAGACGCTCCATTGAGTGCACATCGACGAAATCCTCGTAGGTCAACTGCGGGAAATGGTCGGGGCGCGCGACCCCCTCGTACCCAGTGTCGCGATAGGCCCTGACACAGGCTGCCATGTCGTGCTTGCCGTCGTCGTGGAAGGCCTCGTCGAACTTCTCCGGCGTGCCCCTGATGTCGCGGAAATGGACGAAGTGGATCTTCTGCTGCTCGCCAAAATGGCGAATGACGCTCGGCAGGTCGTCGGTCATCAGGCCGAAG
>JAPOYQ010000898.1:0-3595 GCA_026706505.1 Gemmatimonadota bacterium | reverse complement strand
GGCCGAAGTTGCCCTGACAGAGGCCGATGCCGTTTGCCGGGCTGGGAACGAGATCGACCATCTTCTGGTAGTTCTCAACGCTGCTGATGATGCGGGCGATGCCCTGAATCGGCGACAGGGGCGGATCGTCGGGATGCATGGCGAGCTTGACGTTCGCCTCTTCGGCGACGGGGACAACGCGTTCGAGGAAGTATTTCAGGTTGTCCCACTGGTCCTCCTCGGTGACTTCGCCGTGCTCGCCGGCGGGATGGGTTTTGTTGAATTCTTCAAGGTCGAAGCCGGTCACCTTGGCGCCACCTCGCGTCGGGATTTCGGACGACGTGCGAATCACGAAGAGGATCGGCATCCACGCAGGGCACCACACCGGGATGCCGACTGCCCCCATGTTGCGGATGAACTCGCAGACGACGGCGATTTCTTCGTCGCGCCCCGGTTGGGCCAGCTTGATCTTTTCCATGGGTGGACGGCTTTCAATGACCGACAGGTGATAGCCGTTTTTTTCATACTGCTCCTTGAAACGAGCTAGGGATTGGCGGCTGAACGGCTGCGCTTCGTCGTCGATCGGTTTATCCGGTATCGGCGCGAGGCCGAAGGTGCCGACGGCATGCTCGACGCCACATTGGGTACCGAAGGTCGATACGGCGCTGGCGTCTGGTCCGAGAGCCAAAGCGATTTTCATATTTCATCCTTTCGTTTTGTTTCGAGGATTACGGCGACACTTCTCCGTGCTATAATAGCAAGGGTATTATAGCGGGCGACCCTTCCTCGTTCAAGGCGGCTTGCCCTTGTTATCCTCAGGGATATAGATTGACCAGAGCAGTTGGCGTCTTCCATATCACACACTCAACGATACTCAGGAGCTTATTATCCATGGCCGATCCAATCAAAGTCGCCGTGCTGGGCATGGCCCACGATCACTTGTGGGGCAACCTCAAGGAACTAGCCGATCAGGAGGGAGCTTCCCTCGTGGGAGGTGCCGACCCCAACCCCGTGCTCCAAGATCGCTTTCGCGAGCGCACGGGCTGCGACCAAGTATACAGCGAGTACGAAGCCCTGCTCGACGCGCAAACTCCCGATGCAGCTTTCGTCTTTTCGGCGACTGCGCACCACGCTCCCATCGTCGAGCTGTGCGCGGTGCGGGGCATTCACGTGATGGTCGAAAAACCCATGGCTGCCACGCTCGAACAGGCCGACCGCATGCTGACCGCAGCCCAGCGCCACCAGACCAGTCTGATGGTCAACTGGCCCACGGCGTGGTCGCGGCCTTTACACACGGCTCACCGTCTAGTGCGAGAAGGGGCCATCGGACAGCTGTGGCAGCTTACTTGGCGTGGCGGTCACTGTGGCCCCGACGAATTGGGCTGCTCCGACGAATTCTGCGGTTTCCTCTTCGATGCCCAACTCAACGGAGCCGGGGCCTTCAACGACTACAGCGGGTACGGTGCCAGCCTGTGCGTCCACTTTTTGGGTCGGCCGCACAGCGTCGTAGCCATGGCCGGTCGCTTGCTCAAGACCCATCTGCCGGTTGACGACAACGGCATTATGGTACTGCGCTATCCCCAGGCTTTGTGCCGCTTGGAAATGAGTTGGACCGAAGCCGTGCCTCACGTGCCGCCCCACGACGTGGTACTCTACGGCACCGAGGGGACTATGATAGTAGGGAATCAAGTGACTGTGTACACCCGCGATAATCGAGAGGGAACAGAGGTGGAACTCGACGAATTGTCCGCTCCCCAGAGCAATGCCGCCACGCATTTTCTCCACTGCATCCGCTCGGGCCAGTCACCTCAGGGCACGACCAATGCCACTCAATCACGTCACGCCCAGGAGATTATGGAGGCCGGCCTGCAGGCGGCTACTTCGGGCATTGAAGTGAGTCTGCCCATTGAGGGCCATTTATTCCGCGCGTAACACGCAATCCGCTCAAAACCTAACTCGACAGGAGACCACATGCCTGATTCCCACTGGCGCAATATTCTGCACCACCACGACGAGCCCGACGAGGCTATGCAGCACATCGACGCCCAAGTCGCCCCGCTGGAGGAGTTGCCCGACGCGGTGCGCCACATCCGCGCCCTGATCTCGCGCTTCGACTCGCTGACCCACTACCGCGCCTTTGACAACCTCGATCTGATCGTCCGCGCCATCAGCGAGGGCACCTACTCCGACCGCCCAGCCGTCGATGTGCTCACTCGGGCTTGGGAAATGGACGATCAGCGCCGGAGTCGGGCCAAGACGTATGTGCAAACTCTACGAGCTTGGTCTGAAGGCAAGTCTGCTGAAGAAGCTCAGCAGGTGGCTGGTGATTCGGAACTGTGCGTCGAGTTGTACGCCACTTTGGGTCCGTTTGAAGAGCACAAGGCCTGGTTGGCCGCCTCTTTAGCCCATACCCTCAAGGCCTTCGCCTATGAGGCTCAAGACTTGCTAGACGAAACGGCTGAGGAGGATTTCGTGCGGGGAGTCTACCGCGCGGCGCTCGACCGCGATCCCTCGCACGACGATTTGCAAAACCGCTTGGCCGAACTGGCCGGTGGCAAAAGCCGGGACCACTTCGTCCGCGAGGTCTTCGACTCGGCCGAAAGCCGCCAGCGCCAGCAGTGGCGGGTGTTGGAAAAGCTACATGCCGATGAGAATGGGAAGTGCTAGGCACGGATGATCGCCGAAAGGGCGTTTTGCAAAGCGGATAAGTTCCAAAGAAGTGCCCGAAGCGGAGGCTTTTATTTAGATTGGATAAAAGTGCTCTATATAATTCTAAGCCGTAGAACAGCAGGGCGCATTAGTGCCTTGTCGCTGGAGATAGCGCGATTATCTTGCAACCTATTCCAAGGAGGTTTGTCATGCGTTTAATGAGCTTGTTGTTCAGTGTGGTTTCTATGCTGCTGTTGGCAAATTCTGTTTACAGCCAAGCGACGAATAGGATTCTTTTTGGATCAGACCGCGACGGCACGCCTGAGATCTATGTGATGGATGCAGATGGGACCGACTTAGTCCGACTCACTACGGACGCTTGGGTTCAGATTGCACCTGTGACGGAAGTCACTAGCCTTGCTTGGTCTCCCGATGGAACGAGAATAGCCTTTATGGCAAACCGAGTGGGTGCCCGGCAGATATTTGTGATGAATGCAGACGGGACCGGCCTCTTTAGATTGACGGATCATCTCGTTGGGAACGGAGCGCCGGCGTGGTCGCCGGATGGACGCCAAATCGCCTTCACATCGCGACGCTTCGGCAATGATGAGATTTTTGTGATCAATGCGGATGGAACAGGGTTGGTGAATAGGACCTATCATCCGGCTGACGATGCGAACCCTGTGTGGTCTCCGGACGGTCTCCGTATTGCCTTTACCTCCAATCGCTCGGGCAATAATGAGATTTATGTGATGAATACTGAGATCGAAGAATGGCGTTATTCACGCAAGGACGGGGTAGAAGTAAGCGAAGAGGGCTATAATAAGCTCCCATCTATCTTAAGAGGGCAGGTAATTGCGTTGGGGACGAATCCCATCCAATTGACGAACCATCCGGCGGACGACATCTCGCCTTCTTGGTCTCCGGACGGTCTCCGTATTGCCTTTACCTCTAATCGCTCGGGCAA
>JAPOYQ010000410.1 GCA_026706505.1 Gemmatimonadota bacterium | reverse complement strand
GGCTGACGATTCGCGTCTCCATCGACCACTACGATCCAGCGCTGCACGAAGAGGAGCGCGGCGAGCGCTCTTGGGTACCAATGATCGAGGGTTTGCGCTGGCTTTCCGATTGCGGCTTCCGCTTAACAGCCGCTGGCCGCACGCTCTGGGGTGACGAAGAAAGCGAATTGCGCGCCGGATTCGCCCGCCTCTTCGCCGACCTCGGCGTGCGCATTGATGCGGGCGACCCCAGCCAACTCGTCATCTTCCCTGAAATGAACCCCTCCGTCGATGTCCCCGAAATCACCACCGGCTGCTGGGACATTCTCGGCCAATCACCCAACGACATCATGTGCGCCTCCTCGCGCATGGTCGTCAAGCGCAAGGGCGCGGATTCGCCGGTCGTGCTCTCCTGTACCCTACTGCCGTATGACGCGGCCTTTGAGATGGGCCGGACCCTAGCCGAAATCTGGGGCCCAGTAAAGCTCAACCACCCGCACTGCGCCCAATTCTGCGTCCTCGGGGGCGCCAACTGCTCGGCCTGACTAATCCAGCAACTCGATCTGCCCAGACGCGCTCTCCCGCTGCACGCACAACAGCAGATCGCCGCGCCCGACCCGAATTTCGACCAGATTATCCACCACCTCGTTAGAGATACCGTCGCGCACGCCCGGGATGAGGCTCTCGGACCGCAAAGCCCATTTCAGCCCCTCAGTGGTAATGCCTTCTACTGCGCCGTCGAGCGGGCACAGGGAAACTTTCTGGCCAATATCGGCGCGGAAGCGAATGCAGCGGTCGATGAGACGGATGTCGCAGTAGTCGTCCACTATTCGCAAAGCGAGGCGGTCGGCAAAGGTTTTGAGCAGACTCAAATTGCCCAGCAGATGATCAGTGCGCCGTCCCGTAAAACCGAGTAAGACGGCTTCAGTAACACCTAGTGCAACGGCGTGGTTGAGGACTTTTTGACCATCCGTGCCCACATTGCCCTCGGGGTCAACGAGGACGAGGCGGTCGGCGGCAAGGGCAGCCTTACTCTGGCGGCTAACCGAGTCGAGGTCGCCGACGACGTAATCGGGCGTGAACCCGTACGCCGAGGCGGTATTAGCTCCGCCATCGGCGCACAGAATTAGCTCAGCTTCCCGAGCGCAGGCGGCAAATAATTCTCGGGAAGGCGGCTCACCATTGCCGACGATCAGAGCAGACCGACCGCTCACGGCTTCAATTTCCCAAGGAAGAAAACTGCGTCGTCAGCCGCACGCCCACTTGGCGCGGATCGCCGTAGGTTTTGTACAGCTTGTCGGCGTAATCCGGCGGCTCTAGGCCAAAGTAGAAGCCCCGCACCCCGTAGCGTTCATCGAGCAGGTTGCGGCCCCATACCTGCACGGACCACGCTTCCCACTGGTAGGCAATATGGGCGTTGACCAAGCGATAAGGCTCTGAAACTTGGTCGTGGCCATCGGAATAGAAGAATTGGTCCATGCCGATCAGGGCCAGCCGCGCTCCCAAGCCCGACTGATGGCGATATTCGCCGCCCACGCTAAAGGTGTAGTTGGGGGCATGAGCTGCGGCTCGGTCACCCAGCGTTACTTCCCCATCTTCCGTGGGGAAGGTATAGGTATCAATGTGAGTAGCGAGTAGACCCACCGAGCCGAAGAGTTCGACTTGGGGCAGAAGGCGGACGGTCTGCTCCCATTCCAAGCCGCTGTTGCGTCCTTTGACGGCATTGGCCGTGAAGTAGAAAAAGCTGTTGGGGTCGCCTGGGTCCTGCTGGCTCGACAACTCGACTTGCTGGTCCGAGCGCAGAGCGTGGAACAGGATCAGTCCAATGGAAGAGCGCGGTCCGCTAACCCGCCAGCCGAGTTCGAGATTGACGATGTACTCGGGGTCGTAGGGGCGGTTTTCTGCGGCCAAGTACGGGTGCTGGTTGACCCCACCGGAGCGGTAGCCGCGCGAGGCCGAAGCGTACAGGGTCTGGCCCGGACGCCAGTCGTAACTAAGGGACGCTTTGCCACCGCCCAACCATTGGTCGACGGCAAACGCGGTGCTAGTGCTATCGGCCCCGTAATTTGCCGTCGTTCCCTCATAGGCCGTGTCGTTGCGGTCGAGCCGCGCATTGACTTCCAGCCGCAATTCTTCGCTCAAGTCCAGTCCGTATTGGCCGTAAAAAGCTAGGTTGTCGATCTCGTAGCGCCCATTGAGGTCCGTGGCGTCGCCGCCGAACAAATAGCCCGCGGCATTGTCTTCCTCTTCGAGCCGCTTCCAATAGGCTCCCACCACCAGTTCCTCGACCAAGAGCCGGGCCTCCTGGCTCACAGCCGTGCGGTCGCGCACATTGCGGTCGAAAAAGTCGTAGCTCCACCCCTCGACGTCGGGGTCGAATCCATGCTCCGCTAGCCAGTACTCGTCGTTGCCCCAATCGCCGTCGTAGCTGTGCTCCAATTCGCTGCGCGAAAACGCGGTAATGGTCACCAACTCAACACCGCTCGCACCCAGCCCCCAAGTGCTCTTGAGCGAAGCCCCGGTCGTTTGCTGGCGGTCCTTGCCCGGCTTGTCGGAATAGGTGGTCAAATCCTCGTTGTTGTCGGGCACCCAGGCGTCGTACCCATTGTCCATATCGGCCCAAAAGAAGGTGCCCAATACCTCGGGACCAGCCGCCGGGGTCCAGCCGACCTTAGCGCGCAGCAACTGCTCACGCCGGCCGTTGGTGTCATCGGCATCGAGAAAGGCGTTGCTGCGAAAGCCGTTGGAACGACCGTTCTCGTACCCTACGCGCAGCGCCAGATCGCTCCCTACCGGCAGATTCACCGCCCCAGAAAAACGCCCTAAACCATCGCTGCCCACCTCAGCGCTGCCCGCTCCGGCAAACCCCTGCTGGGGATCGGCCGAGCGCAAATTGATCAGGCCGGCTAAAGCATTGGGCCCAAAAATAGTTGACTGAGGGCCTTTGAAGACTTCGACCTGATCGACGTCAAAGAGCAAACCGGCCGTGCCCATGCCGCTCAAGTCGACGTCGTCCATGACGAATCCCACCGAAAAACTGGGCGGCCCTTCGCCGGCGTAATGGCTGCGCTCGCCAATGCCCCGGATCTGGAAATAGCGCGGCCGGGACGAGCCGCCAGCCCAATTCAAATTGGGCACCGCATGGGTCGCGTCCTGCAAGTGCCCAGCCCCGCTGGCCCGAGAACGATCCCCATCCACCACCGTGACGCTGGCGGCCAAGCGGTCGAGCCGCTGACGCACCAAGCCGCCTTCCACCACTACCTCCGGCGCTTGCAAAATCACGCGCTCCAAAGCCACAACCAGCGGCAAGACGACCGCTACCCGCGCGCTCTGGTAGCCGATAAAGGAAATGTCTAGAGAGTCGCCCAAGGTTGTCTCCACCTTGAAGCGGCCCTGAGCATCCGTAGTGGTAGCCCTATCCCCAGCCCGCACGTTGGCCCCTTCCAAGGGGCGGCCCGTAGCCGCATCCAACACTTGGCCAGGTACCTGCTCGGCTTGTGCCCAAGACAGCACCGACAGCGTCAATAAACCGGCCAGCAAACTAGCCGATGGCAGTGAAATTCGCATAGATCTGCTCCCTCGTCTTGCATGTGCGGAAGAATCCGTCGAGGGGCAGAAAAAAACCGCTCGCCCTGATGGGCCAGCGGTGCGTACGCGGTGCGTACGGCATCCGTTTCCCTACGCTGGCACGATCCAGTTCAGGTTCGAAGGGTCTCTATTCTCAGGCCCGCTGCCGGGCCACCCCCAACGGAAGCTATATACTCAATGTCTCTACAATATAGGGCACGCCCTCACTCGGGGCAATGCGCGCCCTTGCGATCACTTTTTCCTGCTGTTCGCCCCGCAGGACTCCCGCACGATCAGCGACGATTTCAAAGTTATTTGTCTAAGCGTGTTCTGCCCCTCAAGCTGTTCCAACATCAACTCCATCACCGCCTCGGCAATCTCCTCATAGGGAGTTGCTAAGGTCGTCAGCGCCGGTATCACATACGCCGCCACATCGATATCGCCGCTACCCACCACAGCCACATCTTCGGGGACGCTAAGACCTAACTCCTCCAGTCCACGATAAACGCCCATGGCCGCATAATCATCCCGGCACACAAGAGCCGTAAACCGATAGCTGAGCCTTTTGCTCTGCAGATACCCCTCCACAGCATAGATGCCCAAGGCAGGTATGAATTCGTGCGGCAGGCCATGCTTTTGCATCGCCAGTAAGTATCCCTTGGCCTTGGCTGAAACCGGGCTAGCTTCATCCCAGTCCGGGCCGATAAATCCGATCCGCTCGTGACCCAACCGAATCAAATGCTCTGTGGCCGCGAAAAAATCCGCTGCATTGTCCAACACGACCCCGCTCAGGTTTGGAGTCGGATAGTGAAACGTCACCACCGGCACTCGTCCCTGCACGGTATCCAAAATGCGCTCGGACTCTTCTTCGTCGCCTCGCGTATTAATCAAG
>JAPOYQ010000139.1 GCA_026706505.1 Gemmatimonadota bacterium | reverse complement strand
GTGCTGCAGTCGCTGTCTAGTGGTCAGCCCCTGCGGGTCTTTGCCGATCAGTGGGGCAACCCTACCTATATCCGCGATTTAGCTCGCGCCTTGGTGGCCCTGTGCCGCCAAGAGGCGCGAGGCTTGTTGCACGTAGGTGGCGCGACCTTTATGACGCGCTGGGAGATGGCGCGAGAAATGGCTTGTTTTTTTGGTATGGACGACGCGTTGATCGAACCCGTGCCAACCTGCGCAGCCGGGCTGCCAGCCGCGCGTCCCCTGCGCTCCGGTTTGCGCACTGACGCGCTGGAAGTCGCGCTCGGCCGCCGGCCCATGAGCTTTGCCGAGGGGCTTCAATGCCTCGCTGCGGACCCGCATTTTCGCCGCGACTTTCCCCAATTTGCCCGCTAGCGTACTCCCCATGGACTCCGTGCAGATTTCGCTGGTGACGCCCACGTACAACGAGCGGGAAAATCTGCCGCTTTTGGCGGAAGAAATCTTCGCGATCGTCGGCCAAGAGCCAGATATCGACTTGGAGCTCATCGTGGTAGATGACAACTCGCCCGACGGCACCGGTGAGGTGGCTGAAACGCTGAAGGCCTGCTATCCCATGCAGGTGATACATCGGGCGGGCAAGCTCGGTTTGGGGTCCGCGGTGATGGCAGGTTTCGCGCAGTCGGCGCGGCCATACCTCGGAGTGATAGACGCCGACTTGAGCCACGACCCGGCGATCCTGCCCGAGCTCGTCCACAGCCTGCGCGAATGCGATATTGCCATAGGTAGCCGCTTTGGAGTGACCAGCCAAGTCGAACGATGGGCGTGGCACCGCAAGCTGATTTCGCGAATCGGCGTGGGCGCGGCCCGCCTATTGACCGGGGTCGAGGACCCGCTGTCGGGTTATTTCTGTCTGCGTAGCCAAGTAATACAGGACCTTGCACTCACGTCTTCGGGATACAAAATTTTGCTCGAAATTTTGGTCAAGGGCCGCTATCGGCAGCATCGCTCAGTGCCTTTTATCTTTCGCAACCGCCAGTTCAGCGCCAGCAAGCTGGACCTGCGCGAGCATCTGCTTTTTGCCAAACAGATCCTCTATTTCAGTGGCTACAAGCTCATGGGCCGCCAGCGAGGTGATAGATCGTGCGACTGAGCGTCGTCTTCCTCAGCTACAATACCCGCGACCTGACTCGCCAAGCCCTGAGTTCTGTGCTCGCAGCAGTCGAGGGACTAGAGGTGGAGGTATTCGTCGTTGACAATGCCTCGGCAGACGGCAGTGCCGATATGGTAGCCGAGGAGTTTCCGCAAGTGAAGCTGATCTGCAACGCGGCCAATGTGGGTTTTGCGGCCGGCAATAACGTGGCCCTGCGGCAGGTGACTGGAGAATACGCGCTGCTGATCAACACCGATACCATTGTGCGCCGAGATGCGCTGCGCACGATGGTAGAGTTCTTAGACGCGCACCCTGAAGCCGGAGCCTGCGGGTGCAAAATCCTCGACCCGGACGGCACCTTGCAACTCGACAGCCGCCGCGGCTTTCCCACGCCATTGGCTGCCTTCTGCAAAATGTCGGGCCTGAGCCGCCTCTTTCCCAAGCACCCACTCATTGCCCACTACCACATGACGTATCTCGACCCCGAACAGACGGCCGAGGTCGAGGTGCTGTCTGGTTCCTGCATGATGGTGAGAAAGGCGGCCATGGACCAAGTCGGCCTACTCGACGAGGACTACTTCATGTACGGGGAGGACATCGACTGGTGCTATCGCTTCCACCAAGCCGGCTGGAAGATCTACTACGTGCCGACGACCGCGATCATTCACTTCCGCGGCGAGAGCGGCCGGGGGACGCCCCTGAAAATTCTCTATCGCAAGAGCCAAGCCATGTCGATTTTTGTCAACAAGCACATGGCGCGGCGCTACCGCTTCTTCCCGCTGTGGCTCTTGCAAGTGGGCATTGCCCTGCACGGGACGTTCCGCTTCCTCGCCCGGGCGGGCCGCGCCTTGGCCATGCCTCTGATCGACGCCGGTTTGGTGCTTTGCGGCCTAAAGCTGGGTCTAGCGGTGCGCTACCACCAAGACCTGGTGCCCTTCATCTACCGCATTGAGCAGGCTGGCAGTCTCCTTGGCCTCGCCGCTCAGCCAACGCGCTGGCTGGTGCCGCCTCCGTACTCGGATTTGCAATGGGCTGCTGTGTACGGCGCTTCGACCCTAGTCTGGCTATTGGCGTTTTACATGTCGGGCCTGTACGACCGCCGCCGCTATTCAGTGGCGTGGTCCGTGGTGGGGGTGACGCTGGGGTTTGCCTTTATTGTGATGCTGGTTTTCTTCTTTAAGGCATACAACTTCTCGCGGCTGGCCGCGGTCGCGGCGTGGTTTTGCAACGCGGTGTTAATTGCCGGTTGGCGCTTCGTCGCGCGTTGGTTCCTGCACCAGCGCGGCCGCGAGGGCCGGTTGCGCACCTTGCTGGTGGGAACCGATGCGGTTGCAGTGGATTTTATCGAACAGCTAGAGCGGGCAGGTATGGCCCACTGCAATCTGATCGGCGTGGTGGGAGAGGCTCTCCAGCAGCGCGGTCGTCCGCTGGCCGGTCGTCCGCTGGTCGGCCACGTCGGCGAGCTGGAGGAGTTGGTGCGCGACTTTGCCATCGATCACCTCGTGTTCACTCCGAGCGCCATGGCGTCGTTCTTGGAGCAGCCGGTGCAATCGCGGGATTTGCGCGTTAGCATGGTGCCGATCGCGTTTGCCGAGATGGTTGCCGATCGCGGCACACACGACTCTGCGCCCCTGCCCCTTGTGGAAATTAGAGCGGGCGGTTGAGTCGAGCGGTGTTGATTTTTTGCCTTTATTTACGTATTGTGAACGCGAGCATATGCTGGGAGAATAACTATGTCTGAAAGACGTTTGGCAGGCGGTCGGGAGATCGTGCTGCCGATGAGCAAAGCAGTAGAAATCAGTTTTCGCAGCCTAAAAATTCGCTTTGGCCGCTCGCTGATCACCACCAGCGGCGTGATTCTGGCTATAGCTTTTTTAATGTCTGTGTGGAGCAACAACGAAATCGTCAGCAGCCTGCGGAACGCGGACAAAAGCGAGATCAACTTGCTGTTGCAAAAAAACGGCATTGAGACCGGCATCACTGAGGACGGCGATACTTCAGCGGAGGCTGCAGGTCGCATACAGGAAGAGCGATCCAAGCAGACTTGGCTCATCAGTCTCTCGCTCTTAGTCTGCGTCGTCGGCATTGCCAACGCCATGTTGATGTCGGTGACCGAGCGGTTCCGCGAAATCGGCACCATGAAGTGCCTCGGGGCCTTGGACACCTTTATCGTCAAGCTCTTCCTGCTCGAATCGACTTTTCAGGGGTTGGCAGGGACTTCGGCGGGGATCCTCATTGGCTTTGCGCTGACGCTGGGGTTGGCCCTACTCGATTACGGCGGTTACACGTTCACCTATTTCCCACTGACCGGCATCGCCGAATCGGCTGGCTATGCCTTGGTGGTGGGGACTCTGCTTTCGCTGGTCGGTGCTATGTTGCCGGCGTACCGCGCGGCCAAGATGGAGCCGGTCGAGGCCATGCGTTCCGACACTTGATTCCTTAGAGGAGATCTGAAATGACCGAAACCGCTCCGGGCGAGGTCGCTGTCCAAGAAGAAGAAGCGGAAAAACGCACTGTAGTACGGACCCAGCAGGTAAAGAAAATTTACTTGATGGGCGAGATTGAAGTTCACGCCCTGCGCGGGGTGGACATGGAGATCTACACCGGCGAGTACCTGTCGATCATGGGGCCTTCGGGCTCGGGCAAGAGCACCTTCTTCAACATGGTCGGCGGCCTCGACAAACCCTCGGAGGGCAAGGTGTACATCGACGAGGTGGATGTCGCCCAACTCGACGCGTATGAGCTGGCTTGGCTGCGCTGCCGCAAGATCGGCTACATCTTCCAGTCGTTCAACTTGATCCCGGTGATGACCGCGCTCGAAAACGTCACCTTGCCGATGGTTTTCGCCGGCTTGACCAGTGACGAGGCCCGCGACAAGGGCATGGAGCTTTTGGGCAAGGTGGGCCTTGGCGAGCGGCACTCGCACAAGCCCAACGAGCTTTCAGGTGGCCAGCAGCAGCGCGTGGCCGTCGCCCGCGCCTTGGCCAACGACCCAGCCGTCGTCCTCGCCGACGAGCCGACGGGGAATCTGGACCTGCGCACGGGCACTGAAATCATCGAATTGCTCAAAGAGATGAACGAGAATTCCGGTGTGACTGTCATCTCGGCGACCCACGACCACAAGATGCTCAGCGTCTCCGACCGCGTGGTGTGGGTCAAGGACGGCCAAGTCGATCACGTGCGCAATCGCGAAGACCTAGATATCGAAGTAACCCACGTAGAAGGCGAGTAGTGCTGCCGACCTACCCGGCCGCCTTCTGGGTCTGCGCGGTGGGTGCAGTGTTATTGATGGGGGTGGCCAAGGCCGGTTTTGGCGGTG
>JAPOYQ010000617.1:544-4453 GCA_026706505.1 Gemmatimonadota bacterium | reverse complement strand
CGAGGTTTCGACCGCTTGGAGATCGATAGCTCTGTTCCGGTACACACGGTTCGGACGCCTCCACTCGCCGATTTGGAGGGGGAGGATTTCGTCGCGGAGCCCCACGAGAGCGGCTTGACGGTGACCTTTCCCCACCAGAGCGGCAACCACGACCTGCAGATGGTTTTCGACGCCGCGATTTTGCGCTACGAGACGGTTTTCAGTGGGCGCCTGCGCGACAGCCAGTCGGACGGCTTGCCCCAGGAAATTGAAGAAGGAGACGCGTCGGGCTCTATGCTCGGCGACGATCTGAGCGTGCGGGTGCCGCTGAATCAGGACCCAGTCGTCCACCGGGTGACCGTGACACCCAACCCTTTTACGCCCAATGGAGACGGGATCAACGATCAGACGACCATCAGCTACGATCTACTGCACTTGATAAACGACGTTCCGGTTTCTTTGCGGGTCTACGACCTAGCCGGAAGACAAGTGGCGGAATTGCCGGTGGGAAAAAACCAGAGTGGGCGTCATCTGGTGCACTGGAACGGCCAGAATGACCAAGGTCAATATCTGCCGCCGGGACTTTACGTCTTGCAGGTGAAAGTGGTAACGGACAGCGGCACGGTGAGCCGCAGCAGTACTGTCGCAGTCGTCTATTAGCATAGCATCAACAGGGGGGCCATATGACCAGATGGAGTGCGCGTGCGGGCCGGCAGCTTTTCCTCGCAACTACAAGTACCGCATTACTGCTGAGTATTGCCGCAGTACCCGACGGAGCCGTAGCCCAAGGACTTGATTATGGCCACAGATTGGGCCTGCAGCGCGGCGGCGAGGTGTCGTACGAGCCAGTGGGCTCGGGCGTGCTCTTTGACGCCTTGGACCCGGCCGTGCGGCGCTGGTACGTGCCGCAGGAACTCTTCCTGCTCTATCGCTGGAGACAATGGGAGTACACCAATTATGCCCGGGACCACTACCAGCGTTATTTGAGTCCCGATATAGAGGGGGATTATTTCTACGACCTGTATGGGTCTTTCATCACCAAAGGATGGCTCATCTACGATTGGCGTCAGCAGCAGCCGCAGCAGTTCGGCAGTGCCATTTTCAAAGATCCGCGATTTGGGTCGTGGTTCAACCGGCTGGTCATCTCCTCGGACCGCAGCGGCCAGTACCACACGGCCCTGACTATTGGCGAACAGATCCGCACTACGCTGACGCCCATGACTTTTTCCAAGCCGGCTTTCGATGGGGTGCAGATAGATCTCCAGTCCGACAAGTACGCGGCAACGGTGTTGATGTCGCGCATCAACTCGCCGGGTAGAGCAAGCACTATAACGGTGGAAGGGACCAATAGCACCAATCTCCTCGGCTTTAGGACAACGAGCCAGATCGGCGATTTTGTCAAGGTGGGTGCCACGTATGTCAACGCCCATCATTCCCAGACCCTGCTAGAGAGCCTTGAGGGCGACCCCATAAGCGGAGCCCTGACCGTGGGGCAGAACCTCGAACCCATCAGCCAAATCTTCGTCCGTCTGAGCGATGATTCACCCACGGATCGCGAAGGTGGAGCCGCGTTGTTTTCCCACGATATCATCATCGAGGCCGAGACCGAGGTTGTGGTTGTAGCAGATGACGGCGAAGAGAAGGTCGAAATTCGCAAAGAGACGGTGCGCGGCAGCGAGATCGGTTTCAGCGCCCTCATCAACGGGGGGTTCCGTCGGCGGGGTTTTCTCGCCGCCGACGGCAGCGAGCAGATCGTGCTGACCTATGATTTCACCAGCGAGAACCGCTCGTACAACGGCCCGGATCTCTCCACCATCCGCAAGGTCACTATCGAATTGGCCGTAGCCAACGACTACCGCATTGAGATGGGGTCAGATCGTCAGACCAATCTGCCCGAGCGCCAGCCGGTCTTCCTGACTCAGGCGCGGGCCGCGGGCAATGTAAAAGACGGCTCCAATCTGCAATTGGTGCGCTTTGATTACGGCTTGCCCACGGGCAACGATATCTTTGGCGGCACTATCGAAGTAAACGATCTGCTGGGCTTTGACCTCTACGCCGAGTTCGATCGCAGCCGGCGCTTCCGCAAATACCCCAATCGCAAATTCACCGAACACCTCATGGACTCCGACGAGGCTAGTGCCTGGATGATCAATCTGGCGAGGCGGGGCTATGCCTTCTTCCTTTTTGGCGAAGTCTACAGCATGGATTACGACTACGGCACTACTGGCTTGCTCACGGAAGCGAACGGGGACATCGACTATACCAACGAACGCCGGTTTTTCTACGAATTCGTCGAGGACAACGACGATCAGGATCGCACGCCCGACTGGCAGCGCTCCAACCAAGCAGGACCAGACCGGGAAATTTTCCCAGGTTGGGACGAGAACAACGATTTCATCTCCGATTTCAACCAGAACGACACCGACTTCCGGCCGAATTACATTCCCGATTACGAAGAACCTTTCTTGCGCTACAGCGTCGATCGCCCCGAGTTTCTCTTCGGAGTGGACATGAACAACAATTTCTGGATCGATCGCTTTGAAAACGACGAAGAGCCCGATTTCCCCTACGACCGCGATCGCCGCGGGGGCAATATCTATGTAGGTGCTCACATCATGCCTGGGATGCGGGTGACGGTTGGCCGCAAGCAGGAGCGCACACTGGCCAGCGACCGGGAGGAAAACAGCAGCTACGGGATGTTCACTTGGGATCGGGATATAGCCGGGTTGGGCCGGCTGCGGGTCTTCGACATGGTCAAGCTGGTCGAGGACGATATCCCGGACGATGTCGTCCAGTGGGTACAGCCGGCGGGTACTGAGGCGAATTTGCAGCGGGTGCCAGACCTGCTGGCCGCTCCCAATACGTGGATAAATTCCGCCTATCTCGGTTTTGATTACACCGGGAGCGCCAAGCTGAAACTGGTAAACAAAGTGAAATACGACGTCTGGCATCAGCGAGAGGAACAGGCGGACTTTCGCGACAAGTACCAGTTTTTCGGCCTTATCAACAAGGCAGAGTACCGGCAAGAGTTGGGACGCTTTCGGCTCTTTCCCAAGATCAAGAATGAATTGCGTTTCGAAACGCCCTTGCTGAGCAACGAGCCGGTGCGCAAAGAAGACACCCTGATCCTGTTCCTCATTGGCCAGACTCCCATACTGACCGGCTCGGAAGTACAGGTGGGCGTCGAGTACACCCTATTCAACCAATTCGAAGAAGATGCGAAAGCTCTAGGTCTGCAGGAAGATTTTCAGGAGTTGGTGCTGGCGGTCCAGTACTCCAATACAGGCGCTTATCTGGGATATGCTTTGACCACCCAGTTGGGCGTGAGAATCAACCGCATAGACGAAAAGGGACAAAATCCCTCTACGGGCATATCGCAGTTCATTACTGTAATCGCAGGACTCGATTAACGCGCGCCAGTGCGCGGCCCTCGAACGGGGTACACCCGGAGGTAGCGGCATGAAAAGAACGATGCCGATTTCACTGCTTATAGCCGCTTTGGCTCTAGCCATGCTGTCGGGTCGATCCGGTGCCTTGGAGATTTTCCGCATTGGCGGCGAAAATTTGCCGCCACCGCCGGAGGCGTCGGATCCCGCGGTCACTTTCACCCCAGTGCCGTGGAGTGATTTTCTGGAGAAGGACGGTTTTGACGACGAGGCATTTGCCGAGGAGGACATTCTGCGGCCCCTCTTTCTGACCCCAGAGGACAATATTGCCCTGACTAGTTTGACGCGGGGCGGTGGGCCCTTTTCGCGCGGGTGCGGAGGGTACCAATTTCTCCTCGACGGTTGCCATGCTACGCGGATGGTCGATGGGGATCTTAGTACCTTTTACCTAAAGCAGCCCTACGGCTATGTATTTCAGTCCGGGGACCGCTCGAGTTGGCTCATCTTCGATTTGGGGGGGGCCTTTTCCGTAAACCGGGTTCGG
>JAPOYQ010000617.1:0-525 GCA_026706505.1 Gemmatimonadota bacterium | reverse complement strand
CTTTATCCAGACAAGCTCCTAATCACTACTAGCACGATTCCCCAGATTGTAGAGCGGGGCTCATACGGCGGCGTGGATCCCGGCAGGACGGTTTTTTCCATAGTAGAAAATACCCAAGACACCGTAGAAGCGGTCTTTCCCACTATGCGGGCCACGGAGGTGGGCTTGCAGATCACCGTGACGACCAGTAGAAATATGGAAATAGCCGAGGTGGAGATCTATGGAGAGGGTTTTGTCAATAGGGCCTCCTATGTCAGCAAGATGTTCGACTTGGAGGAACCGGCCATTTTAGGCGAGATGCGCTGGCAGGGCCGGAAAGACCCAGGAGTCAGAATCGATATCCATTCGCGCTCCGGCAAGACATTGGACCCCAATATGTACTGGCGCAATACCGGACGGGGGGACGAGCTTTCCCGCTTTGACGAGAATGGGAAGCTGCTGGATGCAAAGGGCTATGCCGGCTTGAAAACCGGCGAGGCTGCGGAAATTACCTACGATATCGAGAACTGGAGCTTCTGGTCGCCG
>JAPOYQ010000320.1 GCA_026706505.1 Gemmatimonadota bacterium | reverse complement strand
GCCCGACGAAGTAGATCAGCACAGGGATCAGCATGGCGGCTACCACACCACCAGCGGAAAACAGGCCCCACCAGAAAGGTTCGGTTTTGTCTTGTTTGTAGCTCATGGCTATAGCGCGTACAGGAAAATGCAGCCAACGGCCGCCGACACGAGGAAAAACCCGACAAAGGCACCAGCCGTTACCAATTTGGGCGGCACGGTGAATGCGCCCATCCGCACGACCTGGACCCGGCCCATTACCCCCAGCCAAGTGATCGTATGGTAGAGCGCAAAGACAAACGCAACCGCGTAAAAGACCACAAATCCCGGCGTCGTTAGGGCGGAGCGGCAAGCCTCATACGCCTCCTTCCCCTCGGACAACTCAAAGAGTTGATAGAGGAAGAGGAGGACGAAGGCGGCGACGAAGACGCTGCTCAATTCGCGCATCATAAACAGGAAGTAGCTACGGCTCTTCAGCCACCAAGTCGGCGATAGCTTTGGCTTGTAGGTCTCGTACGACTGGCTCATTTGTTCCCCCAAGGCATGAGAAAGGATTTGAACCAGTTGGTCGTAGTCTCGACCTTGGTGCGCTGGATGGCGGCGGCCGGGTCCACATCTTTGGGACAGACCACCGAGCACTCCCCGATAAAGGTGCATTCCCAGATGCCCTCGCTGCTAGCGGCGACGACCGTGCGCTGGGCGTAGCCTTCGTCGCGCGAGTCGAGGTTGTAGCGGTAGGAAAGCGCGAGGGCTGCTGGGCCGACGAAGACATCTTCTAACCCATAGACAGGACAAGCCGCGTAGCACAGCAGGCAGTTGATGCACTGGCTGAATTGCTTGAACTCCTTTAGTTCCGCAGGCGATTGCAAGTACTCACCTTCGGCGACCGGCTTTTCTTCCTCGCGAATGATCCACGGCTGGACCGCCTTGAGCTTGTCCATGAAATCGTCTATATCGACGACCAAGTCGCGGACGATTGGGAAGTGGGCCAGAGGCTGGACCACCAGTTCATTCGGGTAGTAGTCCTTGAGAAAGGCCGCGCAGGTCAACTTAGGCTCGCCGTTGACCATCATGCCGCAAGAGCCGCACACGCCCATGCGGCACGACCAGCGGTACGAGAGGGTGCCGTCGATGTGGTCTTTGATGTAGTTGAGCGCGTCGAGGACGACCCAGTCCTCCTGATAGGGAACCTCGTAAACCTGCTCGGTGGGTGCGTCCTCCTGCTCGGGTCGAAAGCGGGTCACCCGGATGCCAATGGTCTTGTCGCTCATAGCTCCTCTCAACTAGTAGGTGCGCTCTTGGGGCTGCCAGCGGGTGATGACGACGTCTTGGTATTCAATGCGCGGCTCGTCATCGGTGCGGTACGCCAAAGAGTGGCAGAGGAAGTTTTTGTCGTCGCGCTCCTCGTAATCCATGCGCGAATGCGAGCCACGCGACTCCCGGCGCAACAGTGCCGAATGGGCCACCGTCTCGGCCACGTCGAGCAGCGAGCCCAGTTCCAACGCGGTGGTCAGTTCGGTGTTAAAGACCGATGAGTTGTCGTCAACCTGGACGCGAGTGTAGCGTTCCTTGAGCTTGGAGAGTTCGGCGCAGGTCGCCTCTAGGCTCTCCTGTTCTCGATAGATGCCCGCCCCTTGCTCCATCGTCTTCTGCAGATCCGTGCGAATGTCGGCAATGCGCTCGCTGCCTTCGTTTTTGAAAAACGCATTTTCAATCCGCTGCCACTCGTCGGCAGCCATCTTCTCCAAACTGTCGTACGACGGTGGATTGACCTCGGCGGCATACTCGGCGGCATACTGGCCGGCCCGCGCGCCGAAGACCAAAAGCTCGGACAGCGAGTTGGAACCGAGGCGATTGGCTCCATTCATGGTGACACAGGCCGTTTCCCCGGCCGCGTACAAGCCCGGAATGGGCGTCGCCGTAGTAATGTCGGTGTGAATGCCGCCCATCATGTAGTGGACCACCGGGCGCACGGGCACTGGCTCGTACACAGGATCGATGCCCACGTAGTTTTTGGTCAGCTCGCGCACGAAGGGGATGCGCTCGTCGATTTTCTTTTCGCCCAAATGCCGCAGATCGAGATGAACGTACGTGCCGTAGGGGCCGGAAAAGACCCGACCCGCTCGCTCTTCGTGGACGAACGCCCGCGAAACCATGTCGCGCGGGCCTAACTCCATCTTGTCGGGCAGGTACTCGCTGAGGTAGCGGTCGCCCTTGTTGTTGATCAGGTAGCCGCCTTCGCCGCGCGACGCCTCGGTCATCAGGATGCCCGTGCCCGGCAGCCCGGTGGGATGGTACTGCACAAACTCCATGTCCTTGAGTGGGCAGCCCGCTCGGTAGGCCATGGACATGCCGTCGCCAGTCTTGATGGCGGCATTGGTCGTAAAGGGAAAAATGCGCCCGCCGCCACCTGTGCAGATGATCACGGACTTGGCGGGAATCGCCTGCATGGCACCTGAGCGCACGTTGATCGCTGCCACGCCGCAGGCCGCGCCGTTGTCGTCGAGCAGCAGCCGAGTTCCAAACCACTCGTCGTAGCGATGGATGCGGTCGTATTTGAGCGAGGTCTGGAAAAGGGCATGCAGCATGTGGAAGCCGGTCTTGTCGGCCGCGTACAGGGTGCGCTTGACCGACATGCCGCCGAAAGCGCGCACGCTGATCCGGCCGTCGTCGTCGCGGCTCCAAGGGCAGCCCCAATGCTCCAATTGAATCAACTCGTCGCGGGCCTCCTTGACGAAGATCTCGACTACGTCTTGATCGGCGAGAAAGTCGCTGCCCTTGATGGTATCGAAGGCATGGGAGTCAAAGCTGTCGTCTTCGTCGCGTATCACCGCCGCGGAGCCGCCCTCGGCTGATACCGTGTGGCTGCGCATGGGGTACACTTTGGACACCAAGCCGACGCTGAGGTTCGGATCGAGTTCGACGGCGGCAATCGCCGCCCGCAGACCCGCACCACCGCCGCCTACGATCAGTATATCGTGGTTAGGTACATTCACGGGAAAAGCTGCTTAGGTAAATGGTGTATTGCGAAGGTTAAAAAAATTAAACCATATCGCCAATAGGAGCAACAGTCCAAGCGCAACGAGATTACGCCGGGGCATGCAGTGCCCACAGCCGAGCCACTTCGCGCGGGGTGGCGCGCCAAGCCGGGCCGGATTCGTGGCGCAGGGCATAGCCCAGCGGCGTGAGTTCCTCGACCTCCGAGAAAAAGTGGTCCCGCCCCTTGTGAACGCAGTCCATCACTTTATCGTCATCCGCCAGATTGCGCTGGATGCGTGCTCTAACCGTCAAATCCGCTCCTTTATCCAACAGGTACTCGAAGGTCTCCCAACCCGTTCCCTGGTTGGCACCAATGGCGTGGAAGAGGGGCGTCTGACCGCCCACGCCGTTGCGGCCGATCTCAGCGCGGGCATCCAAATCGGCACCGCGCCTCAGCAGCAGGTTCACGGCATCCAACTCGTGATATTCGACTGCCACGTGCAGGAGGGTGACACCCCGCAGCGTGAGATGGTCACCATAGTCGAGCCAGAAGCGCGCCGCGACTAAGTCGGGACAGCGATCGAGGCGCTGCTCCAGTTGGTCGAGACGGCCTCGGTGAATATCCATCGTCGGCCCGTCCTCAAAGGTAGCCTCTGCTTCGACGAGCGCTTCGACGCAGGCGTGCAGGTGGGCGGGGGGCGAGCGGTGGTATGTCTGCAAAAGCCCGTAGAGGACGCGGCAGTCCCAGCCTTCGTTGTACGCGTCGTCGGGGTGGACGCCCAGATCCAATAGGCGCTGCATGTGGTCTAGATTGTGGTTCTCGCAGCACCCAAAAAGCGCTCCGTTCAATTCGCGCAGGTCGGCACCGAATTCGACCAACAGGCGCATGGCATCCAAGCTAGCGTCAATGCGGTCGGCGTACTGCAAGGGGGTATAACTCTGCCCGTTAGCGCCTTCAACACGGTGGTTCACCAGATGTGAGTGCTGGCGCAGCAGAGTCGCCAAGGCGTCTACATCGCCCTCGTCAAGGGTGTTTTTCAAGTCCGTGCTATTCATATCCGTACTTTCTAACTGCGTCTTCGTCAAAGCCCATAAAGTGCGCCAGCTCGTGTACCAAGGTCGTTTCCACCTCTCGCGCCAACTCGCCTTGATCGGGGAAGTCCTCCTCCAAAGGCCCCTGATAGAGCGCGATTACCGGCGGCAGGTCGCCGCTGTCTTCGAGGCGACGCTCGGGCAGGGGCGTGCCCGTGAAAAGCCCGTAGAGCACTTCTTCTGGATCGCCGGTAATCTCCTCAACCAACTCGGGGTCGGGCCAGTCCTCGACGACGATGGCTAGGTTATCCAACGCTTGGCGGAACTCTTCCGGCAGGCTCAAGAGAGCCTTTTCCACCAGTTGTTCAAACGCACGGCGGCGCACGGCAACACCCTACCAGTCCGCGACACTGCCGTCGTTTTCGTAGTAGAGTTCGCCGCCCAATTCCTCTGAGTATTCGATCGTCTTTTCCACCTC
>JAPOYQ010000715.1 GCA_026706505.1 Gemmatimonadota bacterium | reverse complement strand
CCGGTGATGCCGACGACGATCTGCTTGCCGCTCACGACGTCTCCTTTAGCGCCGCGCGACCCGCTTCGAGCGCGGCGACAATCGCGTCCACGTCATAGACGCAACCGCCCCAAGTGCCACCGCCGACGTTTTGTAGCGCCGCCCACAGTTTAGTGTCGTCGGGCAGTTCTGCTTCGGGCGCAAGGTCTGGGCGCAAGGTACGCTCTTCAAGCACCCGCTGGCCTTCCTCTGCGCCAAATTCCTCGCCTTCGCAGCCGACCAAATCGATGCGCCCGCGCAGGTTGTGGCAGTCGATCTCAATGGCGATCAAATCGCCGTCCCGCAGCTTGCCGATGGGCCCGCCAGCCAAGGCCTCCGGGCCGATGTGCCCAATGCAAGGGCCGGAGGAAAATCCCGAAAACCGCGCGTCCGTAAGCAGGGCCACGCGCTTGCCAATATCCGTGTATTTGAGCGCAATCGTAACCTGCGCCACTTCCTCCATTCCCGTGCCCATCGGCCCGCAGCTAATCATCACCAGCACGTCGCCCGGCGAAATCTCGCCGTCCTTGATCGCGGCGATGGTGTCGCGTTCGGTGGTAAAAACCTTCGCCGGTCCCGTGTGCCGATAGATTCCCCGTGCGTCGAGCAGGGAAGAGTCAATGGCCGTGCTCTTGACGACCGCGCCCTCAGGCGAAATGTTGCCGACCGGAAAGCAGATGGTGCTAGTCAAACCCTTAGAGCGGGCGCGATCGGCGTCCATTATCACGTCGTCCGGGTCCACCCCGTCTAGCTTTCGCAGTTCCTCGCGGAAGCGGTGGCGGCGCGGTGCATCCTCCCACCAGTCGAGATTTTCGCCCAGCGTGCGGCCCGTAACCGTCATTACCCCCTCCTCCAACAGCCCCAAGCGGCGCAGGTGCAACATGACCTCGGGCACCCCACCGGCTAAAAAGGCGCGCACGGTAACGTGGAACTCAGGGCCGTTGGGCAGCACATCGACCAAGCGCGGCACCTCGCGGTTGATCCGGTCCCAATCCTCAACCTCTGGCCGCTTCCGCCCAGCCGCATGGGCAATAGCCGGCACGTGCAGGATCAAGTTCGTCGAACCGCCAAAGGCCGCGTGGACGACCATGGCGTTGTGCAGCGCTTGATCGGTGACCAACTCCTGCGAGCGAATGCCCGCGGCCTCCAGCGCCATCAGTGCCCTCGCCGAGCGCACGGCCATATCGCGCCAGACCGCTTCTCCAGAAGGAGCCAGCGCCGAATGCGGCAGCGACAGCCCCATTGCCTCGCCCACAACTTGGGTCGTGGCCGCAGTCCCCAAAAACTGGCAGCCGCCCCCCGGTGTGGCGCAGGCGCGGCAGCCGAGCACCTGAAAGTCGTCTATATCCATCTCGCCCTGCGCCAGCCGCGAACCCGCCGACTGGATCTTGCCCGCGTCCTCACCTTCTTCCGGCGGCAGAGTCACCCCACCAGGCACGACAACGACCGGCAGATCCGGCGTACCCGCTAAGGCGATGAGGATCGCCGGCAATCCCTTGTCGCAGGTGCCCACGCCCATCACGCCGCGCCGCGTTGGCAACGAGCGGATCAAGCGGCGCAGGATCATGGCCGCGTCATTGCGATACGGCAGACTGTCGAACATGCCCGTCGTACCCTGCGTGCGGCCATCGCACGGATCCGAGCAATAGGCGGCAAAGGGAATGCCGCCCCGGCGGTGGATCTCCTCGGCCGCGGCTTCCATCAGCAGGCCGATTTCCCAGTGACCGGTATGGTAGCCCAGCGCGATCGGCCGCCCGTCCGGGGCGCGGATGCCGCCCTGCGTGCTGACGATGAGGAACTCTCCCCTACCCAACTCGTCGGGGTTCCAGCCCATTCCCGCGTTCTGGCTGTAGCCAAAGATGTGGCCGCTCGGCGCCTCGACGACCTGCTCTATGGTCAGCGGTAGCTTGCCGCTAGGGCCGGGCGCGCGGGTGCGGACTTGATAGATTTCATCGTCGGTCTCGCCGACGATTTCTGCAAAGGAATCAGTATTCATACTGCCTCGTTATCTTCACCAGCCCTCTTCGCGGACTTGGATTTTCTTTAGCAGGGGACGCCACCAAGCTTCGTTGTCGCGGTACCAATGGACCGTATCGCGGAAGCTCTGGGCAAAATCGACTTGCGGTTCCCAGCCTAGTTCAGTGCGGATCTTGGTAGAATCGAGTAGATAGCGCCGGTCATGGCCGGGCCGGTCATCGACATAGGTTTTGTGCGCAGCGTCCATCCCCAAGGCGTCGAGGATCAGGTCGGCAATGGTTTCGACGTCTTTTTCAATGCCGCTGCCAACGTTGTACGTCTCGCCGATCTCGCCCGTTTTCAGCACTAGGTCGATGGCTCGGCAGTGGTCGTCGACGTGGAGCCACTCGCGGCGGTTCTGGCTGGATTTGTACAGCGGCATCTTCTGGCCGGTGAGCAGGCGGACGACGAAGAAGGGGATGACTTTCTCCGGGAATTGATAGGGGCCGAAGTTGTTGGAGCAGTTCGACAGCGTCACGGGCAGGCCAAAGGTGTGGCCGTAAGCGCGCACGGCTAGGTCTGCAGCCGCCTTGGCCGCGTTGTACGGAGTGCGCGGCCGGTAGGGAGGTTCCTCGGTAAAAGATTCGTCCACATCGAGGGCCAAATCGCCGTACACTTCGCAGGTAGAAATGTGGTGGAAGCGCGGCACTTGGGCGTCGGCCGCAGCCTGCAACAGCTTTTGCGTACCCACGACATTGGTCTGGAAAAAAGCCGAGGGATTGACAATGGCCAAGCTGTTGTGCGATTCCGCGGCAAAGTTGATCACGTAGTCGGGGCGGTGGACCTCGAAGAGATGACGGGTCAGATCGGCATTCTGAATGTCGCCGCGGACAAAGGTATAGCGGTCGCCGTAGTTTTCTTCCACGTCCTGCAGGCTGGCCAAGTTGCCAGCGTAGGTGAGCAGGTCGTAGTTGACAATGCGGTCGTCGGGATAGGTTGATAGCCAGTAGCGAATGAAATTGGAGCCGATGAAACCGGCACCGCCGGTGACGAACAGAGTGGTCATGGATGCTCTTGGTTAGGGGTAAGTCGGCGGGAGCAAGGACAGGTCAGGAGGCCGAAGGTTAAAGATAATCTACTATTACTATAATTAGGCGGACAACTCGGCTTGGATTTTATCGCAGATATTGCTGTTCATCGTTCAAGCAAGTCACGGATTCCCGAGATTGATTCTTTGTATGATCTTCTTCGCCAAATCCCTAAAATCCTGGTGTGCGTCTTTTGCCGCGGCGGCATGGCTACCAATGGCACCATCGGCCGTGGTAAGGTGAAAAATGGGCTTGCGTGCTTCCTGAGCCATCGGCACCAAGCTCCGGTAGTGCTTGACGGTAGCGAGGGCGTGTTTTTTATCCTGTGCCGGTGTCTCGGGGTACGGTCCTTCGTTATCGCCGCACAGGTTACGGGCGTATTCTTCCGGCATTCGATTGACCCATTTGTCATACGCCATCACGGGGCGATTCAGACGGACGCTGTGCTGTTGCACTACATAGCCGACGGGCTGCATGTCCCCATTCGGCAGTGGAAAGTCTGGTTGCGCCCAGTGATCCCTTCGCCGCTGCCAATCTTGTCGCCACCGATTCAGCGTCGGGCCGAGATTGCGCAGACCTTGGAGCGAAAACAGGTCAGCACCCAGCGGAACGATGATGTAATCACTGGCAATCAGCGCGGAACGATTGATCGCACCAAGATTGGGGCCAACGTCGGCCAAGATGATTGAGGCGTCCATCTGTGCGGCCCCAGACTGCATGACGGTCGAGAAGGAAGTCAAAATGCGGAAGGGACGATACAGCTCACTAGAACCCAATGCGTTAGGCCATTCTGATGACAGGGTATCTTCAAATCCGGCCAGCGCCAAGTCTCCCGGAATCAGGCACAGTCTAGATATAAGCGTAGATGTGATATCGACGAGCGTCGGGTTTTTGATGTCGCCAACTCTCGTCAGAGGTCGGACGCATTGCAGGATAGTCTTCGCGGATGCTTCGTTGTCTTCATCCCATATCTTTTCCAACTGATCTTCATCCAGAAATGCAGCGGTAAGATTCGCCTGTGGATCGAGGTCGCAGGCCAGCACCCGATAACCACTGTCGGACAGCATCCACGCCAGATGATAGACTAAGGAAGTTTTGCCAACACCGCTCTTATTATTGAAGAAAGTCAAAACGGGAACGGTCATTGCTATGTTATGCCCCCCTAGCTTTTACTGTTACCCGCACAAAATCATTGGAAATATCAAATTCAGGTTCCGGATGTCCCGCCTCCGCCAATAGATTCTTGGCTATCGGTATTCCTACGCCAAAACGCTGAACAAATCCGAGTGTTCTCATCGCGTCCGCAAGATTTGGATTGCGATAATCAACCAACCCAGGCTCTCCAAAACTAGAGATTGTCACTGCCCCAAATGCACCGCCAGGACTCAAAAACTCAATGCGGTCATTGAACCAATAGACATGA
>JAPOYQ010000721.1 GCA_026706505.1 Gemmatimonadota bacterium | reverse complement strand
GTCGAGTGCCAGCGCCGCGAGTAAATGACCTTTGGCTGTTTCTTCATTTCCCCGCTTTAGCAGCAGACCGGCTAAATGGCACAACCCGGCGAGATGATCGGGTTGCTGGGCTAGTAGCTGTTGATAGGCTTGTTCGGCGCGTTCGGGCTGGCCCTGGTTTTCGTATAGCTGGCCTAGCAGGTAGTGAGCCGACTGGGAGCCTAGCTCGAGTGCGCGGAGATAGGCCGCTTCGGCTTGCGCCAGCCGACCGGACTCGGCTTCGACCCGACCGAGGCGGAGGTAGAGGGGGGCTTGATCAGGTTGCCGCACTAGAAGTTTTTGGTACTCGACCGCTGATTCTTGAACTTGGCCCCGTAGCCGGAGGAAATCGGCGAACTGGAGGCGGACGTCGTCTTGGTCGGGATGGTGGTCGAGGAATTGTCGCCACGTATGGGCGGCATCATCGTAGCGCTGGGTCGCCCCGTACATATGGGCTAGGCCCAGCAGGGCGTGGCGATGGGATGGGTCTAGTTCGACGGCGCGGCGGTAGTGCTGCAAGGCGTTGGTCTTCATGCCTTTATTCTCATAGACAGCCGCCAGCGAGTAGTGGTGAAAGGCGGCCACGTGCGGACTGGTCGTCGCGGTCCCGGCGTTGGCGACCAACAGCAGTACGGCGAGGGCACCTGCCGACAGATACAAGGGTCTATGGCGCAAACCAGCCAAGGTGCAAGCGCCATAGGCGGCCAGCAGCAAGAGACAGGGCACGGCCGGCAAGCGATAGCGGCCCGTGACGAAAAACAACACCACCGACAGCATGTAGACTCCCGCAAAGAGCAAGACGAGATAGGTTGCCGGGGTGCGGCGTTCCGGTTTGAGCAGGACATAGGCCGCCCCGAGCAGGGCGAGGGCTGAGACCAAGCCAAAGGGGAATGCGAGGCCGTACTTCCACAGCAAAAGGCGCAGCAGCGGCGAATACTCAGCGGCGAAGTACGGATTGGTATTGCGGGGGATCTCGGCCCCGTGCCAAAACAGATAGCCCTTGTGCAAGAGCAGGGCCAAATAGTCGCCCGGCTCGGTGCGTATATACTCCCAAGATTTGCCCAAAAGGTAGTTCGAGCCAGCTCCCGGCTGGGAGATGCCGGCCTCGCGTTGCGGCAAGTCAACTACCTCGCTCCACCCCGCTCCAGGTCGCGCCGCTACGGTGCGGTCGTAGTCCGGGTTGTTGCCGAGGTAGAAGTTGACACCCGCGTTGAAGGAGATGAGCACCCACTCGCCGCCGACGATGCGGTTGCGCAGAGTCACCGGGCCTACCAGCATCAGCAGACCGACGGCAAAGACCGCCACGTGGAGGGCGCGGCGACGAGGTGCCGCAGCGGGCCACCAGCGATATATCCACCAAGCCGCCACCGGCGCAAATAGCAACACGTTCGGCACGGCCAAGGTGCCCAGTCCTAGGACGAGTCCAGCGACAAGTGCGGCATGTGCACCACCTCGGCGCTGGCCCCACAACAAGACCAACAGGAGGACCGCGTCGAAAAGCACGGCCCAAGCCGTGGGCAAAAGTTCGCCCTCAAAGTAGAGGAAGGGGCCGTACAGCGCCGCTCCTAGGGCCGCTATCCACCCCACCGTCGGCGAGAAGACCTCGCGGCCTAGCTTGAAGACGATCAGGCAAGTGGCCGTGCCAGCTAGGGCTTGGAGCAGACGCGGCAGGTAGTAGTTTTCGCCAAAAAAAGAAAAGAGAACGGCTAGGAAATAGGGGTAAAAAGGAGCCTGCCAGAAAGGCATAGGCTGCCCAGCCCAAGTGTCGGTCGCCAGTTCGCGGGCGTATTCGGTATAGCTTCTGGCATCGACAATGGGCGTGTCGAAAAAAGGACTGTCGGCGGCTTGGAACAGGTAAACTAAGCGCAGGCCTAGGGCCAAGACGGCTAAGGCGGCTAGCTTGGGCCAGTGCAGCGAGCGCGCCTTACTTACCCAGGCCAGCATATAGGGTGATAAAGCCCTGGGTCAAGATTTCCGATTCGCGTTCGATGCTTTTGAAATCGCGCCAATCTGCTTTGAGACCCACTTGGGCGGATACCTCGTAGCCCAAATAGGAACTTACATTGGATAGCTGCAAGGCCCCGGCGACCCCGGTGAAATCGTTGTTATCGCGCTTCATATCGTTGGCGAAAGAGTACTCAATTCCAGTTTGAATGCGAGTGTTATTGAGAATGGGAAACCCCAAGAGGAATCCCACTATCTCGGTCAGCACTGTCTCCTCGTCGGCGGTGAACAGGCCCACGGTCTGGCGACGGTATTCGCTTTTCCAGCGCGGCTCGAGTTGGACGGTGCCCAGATCGTAGCGGTAGCTGAGTTTGTTGATGACGCCAAAAAAGGAGTCCGTCTCGCGCAGGGCCGCCTCGTCGCGCTGGTGAAAAAGTTCCAAGTTGAGATAGTTATACGCCTCCAAGCCCCCTCGGTTGTAGTTGTGTCCGATCCAAGTGGTATTAATCCAAGTATCCTGGGCCAAAAGTGGATCTACCACTTTTTGCAGCTGGCCGTCGCGTTGCGTGTTTTCGGGGAACCACTGGAGCAGGTCGTCCGGAATATTATCCTGGGCTAGCTTGACCATCTGCATGAAGCGGAAGCGCCCTTGTTGGGGATTGTCCCGATCTAGGCTGAACAGGGCGTAGGAAGTGTGGTTGCGCTTGTCGGCCGAGATCAATTCCTCGCGCAGGTGCCCGATGGTAAGGCGAATGTCCGGGGTCAGCCGGTATCCCATATAGACGTTGAAGCCTCGGTGGTCTTTCTGATAGGGGTAGTCTGGGGATTCGTCGTTTTCAAAGCGGTCAACCCACAGGTTATTGTTCATGTCGATCCCGTAGAGGAAGTCGGGTCGGTCCACGCGGTGTCTGAGAAAGGCTTCGTCGTAGTCGGGAATGCCATTGGAGATGGTTAGGTTGTCGTTTTGGTTGAAGTCAGAGATGAAGTCGTAGTTCTCGTCCCAGCCGGGGAAGACCCGGCGGTCGCCGGCTTGCGAATCGGCGCGCACTAGGTCGGGGGCGCGGTCTTGGTCGTCGTTGTCCTCTACCAACTCTACCACGTGGAAGCGCTCGTTTTCGTAGTCTATATTGCCAGCCGAACCGGTGACAAAGGTGCGGGTGTTGTAGAGCGGGTCCATGCTGTACGCTTCGCCAAAAAAGAACCAAGGATGGGCCACCTTGGACAGGTTGACCATCCAAGCAGGCTCGACCTGTTCTCCGGCCACGCCCGCCGACGTGGTGTGGCTGGTCCGCGTCACGCTGGGGTATTTGCGGTAGGCTATACTCAGATCGTACTCGCCGTCGAAGTTGAAGCCGGCCACATCCCGCAGCTCTAGGGTGGCCCCGATAATTTGGGTAGCCGTAGGCAGGCCATACTCGAATTTGAGGATGCGCAGGTTGGTGTTGTCCTGCACATTGCCCTCGGCCTGCGCTACTAGCAGCAGCACGGGTTCGTCGCTGCGGTTGGTTTGGTTATTGGACGTCATCCACACCTGATAGTCGTTGCCAATAGTCATTTCGAACTCGACTTTGGCGATTTCTTCTTTGGGACCCGAGGCCCGGTTGACGAAGGCGGGCGTGTCGAAGTCGTAGAGCAGGCGGATCTCTTCGGACCCATCGGCCGAGATGAAGCCCTCTTGGACGAACCCCCCTTGGATGGCTGGTTCAAAGCGGATTTCTCGGCCGTGGTCAACAGTGCCGTCGTTGTAGGTAATGATGATGTCCGAACCCACTGGGAAGAAGGCGGCTCCACCGCTGCCGTCTGCGGGCGAGTCGTCGCGCAGGACTAGTTCGATAAAGGAAACGGTTTGGTTCTGGTCAACCGTCAAAGCCCCGGCAATGGGGTTGCCCTTAAAGCCGTCGCGCAGGGTATTGGACTGATGGGTGTTGACGAAGTGAACACCCATTTCGGTGAAGTCGCCGATCTGCGCGGTGGCCCGACCGCCCATTAGCGTGGTCAGATTGGTGGTGAGGACTTCGGTGTTGTCGGTCGAAGCCCCGCCGGGCGAACTAAGGCGCGAGTAGATGACGGTGCCTTGGTACTTGTCGGTGGCTATGTCGAACTGGACTCCGTCCCAAAAGGGTTTGGAAAAGCTCATGGGGGTGAGCGTGGTGCGCAGGCGATTCGACACCGTCAGGGCGTAGTGGTACTGACCCTTGCTGTCCGAGGCAATAGCCACGCCCGAAAACCAGTTGTTAAAGCGAGAGGCCTTGACCAGCGAACTGCCAAATTGCCGCGGCTGAGTCTGCGAGTTGCTAAAGATGAGCCAGCCACGGGTGATGGCGTTGCCAAATAGGTCGTAGTAATAGTCGCCCTCTAGCCGGATATCGACGTAGCGCTGGTACAGGTTGCGGGCGTAGTTGCTGTACTCCCACTGGCGCCAGCGGTACTCGTTGTAGAGCTCCTGCGGCACGTACCACTTCTTAATGGCCGGGTCCAACGCGTCGAAAAGGACGCCCGGGCCATAAGGGGCGTAGCTGGTCTCGCCTTCCC
>JAPOYQ010000343.1 GCA_026706505.1 Gemmatimonadota bacterium | reverse complement strand
GTTCGATTGCGGTAACTGCTCGGACTTCCTCCTCGCGCCGACTGATCCACGCGTGGACTTCAGCCAAATGGTGACGGGGACGGCGGTCGAGGAAGAAAGCTGGGGTCGCATCAAGGCCGCTTATATTCAGCAGTAGCCCGATCCCAAGTCATTGGGAAACAGCATAAATCCAAAGGGGAGGTGTAGCCACATCTCCCCTTTGGATTTATGCGCCGCCCTTTTAGACTCTCCGAAATCCCTTGGGGAGGTGTAGCCATGGACAAAATGCCTTTGTGTCGCTTCTCAGTAGCGCTGTTTATGATCTTAGCGATGGGCGTCCCGGTCGCGGGATTGACGATTTATCGGCTGGGTGGTGAGAATCTACCGCCGCCGCCGGAGGTCGAACGCGGTGAAGCCGACTTGCGCCAGTTTAGCTGGGCCGATATCGAGGCGGCTCGACTCGGGTCCGGCGAGTCCCTGATCATCGGAGCCGACGCGATTTCACCGTTGTTCTTTACCGCAGAGGAGAACATTGCTCCGACGGTATGGGAGCGGGGCGGCTATTTGCAAACTCAGGGCTTCCAAGCTTGGGTCGAAGCGGACGATATACAGCAGATCACCGACCTCGACAGAGAAACGGCGTACGTCGGCTTGCAAGGCGCTGATTGCAGGCGCGAGATACGCGTTGGCTGCGGGTCGAATGTAGGGGAATATCTGACGGTCGGGAAGACCTTTCTGTTCGACTTGGGTGGTCTCTTTGCCGTGAATAAGATTCGATTTTTCACGCGAACCGAAAACCAAGAAAATTACATCGAGGCTTTCCAAGTATGGACCAATACGGCGACCAACACCGAACTAGGAATCGGCTTCGCAGATCTGTGTTCGACGAGCGGAGCGGGACATCTCGGCAACTGTGTGGGCCTTGTCAACAGGGCGCATGCAGATCTTTTCTTTCGCAAGGATCTGCTGTTCCACGCCGAGCGGAAGGTCACGGAAAATACTAAGCCTATCGTCGATGTGGAGCTATCGGGGGAGTACATCCGTCGCTTGGCGCTCTTCGTGTCGTCACAAAACCGGGACTGGGAAATCGCAGAGTTCGAAATTTTCGCCCCGGGTTATGTGCCCACGGCCTCCTATACGTCCAATATCCTCGATCTAGAGGAGGAAATGGTACTGGGTTGGGTCCGCTGGTCGGGGCACAAAGACGCTGCGGCCAAAGTCTCCATCCGCAGCCAGAGCGGCAGCGACACCAATCCCAATATCTACTGGCGCAAGACCTTCCGGGGCGACGAACAGGTAAACTACAATGATCGGGGCCGGCCGCTGACCCGAGGGGCGTACCGGCGGCTGGAACTGTCCGAGCAAGGCAAGATCACCCGCGACGCGGAAAATTGGGATCTGTGGTCCATCCCCTACGACTTCGCCGACAGTCTAGGCGTGCCGCTGACGGCGGCTAGGCCGCGCCAGTTCGTCCAATTCCAAGTGGATTTTGCATCGGATGCCGCTGCGGGCAGTGAGTTGCGCTATGTGGAGTTCGCCGCGTCGCCGCCGGCGGCAGCGGAACTGGTGGGTGAGATTGAACCTTGGCAGGTGGAGACCGCCGAACTGACTCGGTTTACCTATGCTATCCGGCCCACAATCGGGTTGGACTCCCCGGGTTTTGACCGCTTAGAGATATCCGTTGACGGAGGGCGGTTGGCGGACGTTGACGCGGTGCGGATCGGTGGGGAAGAAGTGGCTTTCACCGAGTTGGAAATGGGGGATGACCGCCTAGTAGTAGCGATGCCGAAGGTCGATTTCAACCGGACCGAGGAGTTGATAGAAGTGGTGTTCAACGGCGAGATATTCCGCTTCGGGGCGATCTTCGCGGGCCGGGTGTTCAATAGCGAGATGCCGCAGGATATCCGGCAGCCGATCCAGCCCGGTAACTCTACGGCGCTCCTCGATGGCAATACCCTATCGGTCCAGTCGTTGTCGCTGGGTGGTCAGCTCTTAGGCTCGCTGTCGCTGAGCTCGGGTGTCTTCACACCTAATGGGGACGGCGTCAACGATGGGTTGGATATCTCCTATGACCTGCTCAAGCTGACAGCACCCTCGCCGGTGATCGTGGAGGTCCGGGATCTAGCGGGACGGCGGGTGCGGGAGGTGTACAATGGTCTCGATATTGCGGGGCGGCACGTGCAGCGGTGGGACGGGATGGATGGGAGCGGACAAAAGGTAAGCCCGGGGCTCTACATCTGCCGGGTGGAAGCCGTTACCGAGGAGGGACGGGAGACAAAATCTGGGGTCGTATCGGTTGTCTATTGAGGGTGTTAAGGAGATAGGTACGATGAGCAGAAGGATCATGGTCTTACTGGGGATGGGCCTTGGGTTGTGCAATTTCGTTTGGGGACAGGATCACAGTCTGGGATCCAACCAAGTGGTGGTGAACACCCAGAGCCACTGGAGCCATTGGACGTTCGTCCCAGGGACGCTGGATATTGCTCCTAACGGCGAGGTTCGCCCGGCCTTTGTCCCCAAGGACCACAACGCCGTGACGGACATTCTCGAACACCTGCTGCGCTCCGCCGGAAAACCCGAGAGCGTGACCATCCTCGATGCTATAAAAGCGGGTTCCAACGAGGAGGATATCCCCAATCTCTTCGATGGGGACGAGACAACCTACTGGGAACCCGACCCGGATAGCCCCTTGCAGGATTGGTGGTTCGAGGTCGATATGGGTCGCTTGATCAACGCCACTCGGATCGGACTGAAGTTCGTGCCCGAAGGGCAGGGCGACCCTTTTCTGCAATTTGTAGTGCTGACTGCCGACAACGCCAACAAGGGTGACCAGATCGCGGGCATAGTCCCCACTAAACAGATTTTCCGAACTCCCAGTGAAAACAAGAGCCAGCGTTCATTCGTGGTAGATCTAGACGGCGGGGAGTTGGTTCACATGGTGCCGGGCCGGGATTTTGAAGGCGATATGGTGCGCTTTGTGCAGGTTGTGGTGACCGAGAGCAATGGTATGAGGGGGCAAGAGGTATCGGAAGGGGAGTACGAGACGCTCACAGGGGCTAATCGGGGGGATGTGGTTTACTACAAGAAGGTGGGAGAAGGGGAAGTTGAGATAGAGCCGGAGATCTACGAGGGAATCGATCCCCAAGTGCGCGGCACTGTCCGTTATTATCGCCGCGAGCGGCCGCGCTTAGCCGAGTTAGAAGTCTATGAAGTGGGCCGAAATATCGCCCAAGGATTGATCGCGGATCGCAAGGGCAGCGCGGAGAGTTCGCACGAGGGGTCGGCAGCCAACCTGCTCGACGGCGAAGGAACCTACTTGACCTTCAACCTCGCGGCATTTGCCTCTGGGAGTGTCACATTCGGGGAGCGATTCTTGGAGTTCGACTTGGGAGTGTCGTTCTGGCTGGATACCGTACAGATGTGGTACAATCTCTTCGCAGGCGGTGGGCGGCTTTCCGGGGCCAGCTTCAACATATACGAAATTCAGATTTCGGACGGCACGCCGGCGGCGGGCGGCGGTTTAATATGGACCGCACCCGAACAGGTGCGCGGCATAGGCAGGGATACCGAAACCAACAGGTTTCAACCTATGCCCGCCCGCTTCGTGCGCGTTTCCTATCCCTTCATCGATAAGTCGGTGCGCGGCGAGGGAACCAAAGCGCGGATCCGCGAAGTCCAGTTGTACGGCGAAGGCTACCACCCGGAGGTGGAACTGGTTTCGGGCCTGATTCCGCTGGGCAGTGCGAAGAATTTGATATCGATTGAATGGGAGGCGGACACGCCTCCAGGCACGTCCGTGCAAATCCAGACCCGCACCGGTAATGAGGTCGCCGAAGCATACCGGTACTACGACAGTGGTGGCACGGAAGTCTCGGAGGGCAAATACGCGAAGTTGGGCTTTTTTAAAAAGGGCCGGATCGACACCCTACAGGTGGCTGGGTCCGACTGGAGCAACTGGAGTGCGCCTTACGCGCGGTCCGGCGATCCGATTGCTTCGCCTAGCCCGCGCCAATACCTGCTATTGCGCGCCCGGTTGACGACCCCAGATCCCCTAGATGCAGCCAGTCTGCACTCCATTCGCTTGAACTTCAACCCGCCGGTAGCGAAACAACTGCAAGGCGAACTGGACGCGGGGGTCTTTGCGCGCTTGGGCGCGCCGCAGGAGGTTTCGCTATTTGTCAAGCCGATCTTCACGCCGCAGGATTTGGGCTTCGACGAAATCCTAGTGCGCACCCCGCCAGATATGTCGCTCGAATTCGGCGCATTGCGCTTGGGCAGCACGGCACAGTGGGAAAGCGGCCAAGCCGAAGAGCTGGCCAATGTGCAGGTGATGGAGACGCGCTCCGACTCACTCTGGTTGCGCCTCGACCGGTTGGTAAAGCAGGGCGGACAGGTTGATCTGATCGAGGTGCGGTTTACGACGGCTCTGTTTTCCCCCGGAGCAGTGCTCCAAGCGGCGATGGGCAATTCGTCGTTGGCCAACTCGTGGCAACAGGTCGATCCGGCGGACGTGACCGAATTGGCCCAGAG
>JAPOYQ010000435.1 GCA_026706505.1 Gemmatimonadota bacterium | reverse complement strand
ATGTTGGCGTCATCAGGAGGGGCATCGACCTCGTCGAGGCTGCAAAACGGGCTGGGCTTAACTTGGTAGATGGCAAAGAGCAGGGCGATGGCCGTCAGCGCCCGCTCGCCGCCCGACAGCAGGGTAATGTTTTGCAGGCGCTTGCCACGGGGGCGGGCGATGATGTCGATGTGGGCCTCTAGGGCGTCGACGTTTTCTTCGAGGCGGAGGTCGGCTTCGCCGCCGGGGAAGAAGCGGACAAAGGTCTCTTTGAACGTCTCGCGGATCTGCTCGAAAGACTTGAGGAACATCCGCCGCGCCGTGCGGTCGATCAGGCTGAGGGTCTTCTTCAGATCCTCGGCGGCGATTACTAGATCGTCGCGCTGTTGGCGGAGAAAGTCGTAGCGCTCCTTTTGTTCCTGGTGTTCGTCCAATACGCCTAGGTGTACCGAGCCCAAGCGGTGTAGGGACTGACGCAACTGGTCGATCCGCTGTTGCGCGGCTTCCTCGTCGATGGCTTCGTCGAGGGGCCCCATAGCCGCAACATCGCAGTGATACTCCTCCTGCAAACGCTCGCGAATGTGCTGGGTCTGGAACTTTAGCTCGGAGATGCGCACTTCGAGGTTCGTGCGGCGCTCGCGTTGCTCGTTGAGCTGCCGCTGCAAGTGGCTGATGTGTTCCTGTAACTCGCGGTTTTGGGTATTGGCTGCGGCCCAGTGCTGACGGCGCTGGTCTTGCTCGGTGACCAAGGTCTCGCGGCCTTGGTGTAGTCCTTTGAGTTCGTCTGTTAAGGCGGCGCTGCGTTCACTGCACTCGGTCTGTTGGCGCTCGGCCTCGGTCGCCTCAGCCGCTAGGCGCTCGATGTTATTGTGCAGGTTGGCGTCGATGTTCTGTAGGCGCTCGGCGTCTCGCTCTAGCCCTTGAACGAGTTCGGCGGTGCGGGCGTGCTCCACTTGGAGGGTGCCCAGTGCTTCGCGCCGCTCGCGTCGGCGGGTTTCGCTTTGTTTGAGGTCTTCTTCCAAGGCGCTGCTTTCCTCGCTGAGACGGGTGCTCTCGGCCTCGTTGTGGCGCAGGTGCTCGGCTTGTTCGGCAATGCTTTGGTCGAGAACTTGGCGGCGCTTGGCCAAGCTGGCGCTTTCGCTGTGGAGTTGCGCTAGGCGCGCGGCGAGCCGCTCGGCGTCAGCGCGGGCGGCCTGATGCTGGTGGACCTGCTCGCGTTCCTTGGTGCGCCAAGTTTCGTTCTCAGCAGCTAGGTCTTCTAAGCGTTGAGTGAGCGCGCCGAGTTGATTGGAGAGTGCGTCGAGCCGGGGGGAGAGGGCTGCGTAGCGGGCTTTTTGGTGGGCGATGAGCGAGCGCAGGGTGCGGATTTCCCGCCCGCGGCCGAGGACGCCCGAATCCTCGGCTTGGCTCTGGCCACCCGACGCGAGACCAAAGAGATCGACGGCGTCGCCATCGGGTGTGACGCAGCGCACGTAGGCATCCGGGTAGCGGCGCGTCAGGGCCAACGCGGTTTGTAGGTCGTCCACTAGAAAGGTGTTGTGCAAGAGGCTGGCAACTAGGGAGGTGATGGAGGCTTCGGGCCGCACGTAGTCCAGCAGTGGGCCGCGTAGCCCGGGCATGGGATCTGGGTCTAAGACCGGGCCGAGGGGGCGCGGAGGAGCCTCTAGCGAGAGGATGCCGACGCGCCCGGAACGCTCTCGGAGATGGTCAATGCCTTTGAGCAGGCCGCTGTCCGAATCGGCGATCAATGCTTGGAGCGACTCGCCGAGGGCGACCTCAACTGCGCGGGCGTGTTCTGCTTCGACTTCGACTAGGTCGCCGAGTACGCCGCGAAAAAGGGCCGCGTGGGGCGATTCGAGCATCAAGGTGCGGACCCCGCTTTGATAGCCTTGGTAGCCGGCGCGGACTTTTTCGAGGACTTGCAGCCGCGCTTGGTTGGCTTCAGCGGCGCGCCGGGCCGCATCGCGTTGTTCGCCGAGTTCGCGGAGATCTTTTTCGGTTTGGTCGCGGGCGGCGAGCGCTACGCTGCGCTGTTGCTGGCAGGTGGATAGCTGCTGCCGAGTTTCCACGAGGGCGACTTCGGCGGCCCCGGCCGCTTTTAGGGCTTGATCGCGCTCGGCTGTGGCCGCGTCCTCTTCGCCGCGCATGGCAAGCGCGCGTTCGTCGAGCGCGTCGCGCTCGGCCTGTTGTCGCTCGAGCGCGCGGCTTATTTCGCCCCCTTGGCGCAGATGCTCCATGCGCCCGCGCTGACGTTGGTCCAGTTCGGCTCGGTAGCTGGCGTATTCCTCTTCGGACTGGGCGGCGCGCTGCTGGTGGGTCTGCAATTCTCGCTCTATTTGCACAAAGCCCGCGCGCGCTTCGTCGAGGTGCGCGGCATTGTCGCGGCGCTGCTGTTGCACGGCTTCGAGCTGGCTGTTGTAATCGGCGCGCTCGCGGGCCGTGCGTTCGCGGATTTGTTCGGCCGCTTCGCGCCGCTCGCGCACGGCCACGAGGAGCTGTTCGCGCTCGTGGATGGCCTCGATGCGGCGATTGAGTTCAAGGCCCGCTTCCTGCATGGCCTTCTCGGCCTCGGTCAGCGCGAGGCGCGCCTTTTCGAGTTCAGTCTCGCGACTGGTGAAGCGGGTATTGCCTTCTTCGGCCGCCTTGCTAAGTGCGGCGAATTCGTCTTGCAGCGGGGAGATTTGGGCACTGAAAGCGAAGAAGCGCTGGCGTCCCAAGCGCACGTCGAGTTGATCCAGTTCCCCTTTGAGTTCGCGGTAGCGGTGCGCCCGGCCCACTTGGCGACTGAGACTGTCAACTTGGCGTTTGACCTCGGTGATGATGTCTTCGATCCGCTGTAGATCGGCTTGGGTGGCCTCTAGGCGGTTCCGCGTGGAGCGCCGCCGAACCTTGTACTTGGTGATGCCGGCGGCCTCTTCGAGGATGCGGCGGCGATTCTCAGTCTTATCGCTGATGATTTCATCGACCATGCCCTGCTCCATCACCGCATAAGCGCCTTGGCCGAGGCCGGTGTCCATGAGCAGGTTGGTGATGTCCAAGAGGCGGCAGGGAATCTTGTTGAGGAGATAATCGCTTTCGCCGGAGCGGAAAAGCCGCCGGGTCAGCACGACCTCGGCGAATTCGACGGGCAGCGCGTTGTCGCGGTTTTCAATCTCCAGCGCGACTTCGGCCATGCCGAGGGCCTTGCGCTGGCGGGTGCCGGCAAAGATCACGTCCTCCATGCGCTGGCTGCGGAAAGAGCCGGCGCGCTGTTCGCCCAAGACCCAGCGGATGGCCTCGACCACGTTGGACTTGCCGCAGCCGTTGGGGCCGACGATGGCCGTAATGCCCGGCTCGAAGGGAATGACGATTTTTTGGGCGAAGGATTTAAAGCCAAAAATCTCCAGTTGATTGAGGCGCACGGTCTAGCTCCTGCCGGGCGCTGGGGAGGGGCGCTCCGCTGAGGGAGAGGGTGAGGTGTGGGCGATGCTAAGGGAGTAAGAAACGGCCTGGGGAAAGGCCGTGTTTTAAGTACTCAAAAACGAGAAACGCTGTCAAGGCAATTGCCGCTATTCAGAAATCCAGCGCCGAGTCATCGACCGTGGCTGGATCGTCTTCCTTGCCCATGGCGATGATGTGCTCGGCGGTGATCTCCTGGCGGCCTGCGTATCCGGCATTCAGTTCGTGCCAATAGGCGACTCGGGGTTCGCCGCGCTGCCAGCACAATAGGACCCAGCGGCCTTGGTAGGTTGTGGGGAAGTCGAGGAGACCGCGTTCGAGGCCGCCGACCGGGAAGCGGATGCCCTCGGCGATAATTTCCTCGGCAACGATGCGCTTGATGTCGATGATTAGATCGTTGATGCGCTGGCGGTGCTGGTCGAAGGCATCGCGATCGGGGTTGGTGCTGCGGGCGACCGCTTGGCCCCAGAGCGCGTCGAGAATTTGCAACTGCTGATCGTGGTAGCGGACGGCTCCCTTCTTGACCTCTATGCGCTGGAGAGCGTCCTCTAACTGAGGCAGTTTGGCGTTGGCCTCTTCAATTGTAAATGCCTTGCGCGTCATGGGGCTTTGGGGGATGAGAGTCTTTTGCTTGGTGTGCGGCAAAGTATAGGCATTGAGGTGCTGCGCTACAAGCCCTTGCGCTACCTTTGGCGATACGTGATATTTAACACTGTTTTGTGAAGAGAAAGGGGTCGGCGCAGCCAGCCCCGTCTTTTTTTGAGCTAAGTTCGAAATTTACCTATGGCGGTTACTATAGAAGAGGTCCACGGGGTCGCCGAGTTGGCGCGGTTGCGCTTTTCGCCCGTAGAGGAGGAAAGGCTAGCTGGGGAGCTCAACCGCATCTTGCGCTACATGGACAAGCTCAACGAGCTAGACACCACTGGCATAGAGCCAACGTCCCATGTGCTGCCCCTCGCCAATGCGTTTCGCCGCGACGAGGCAACGCCCTTTCCCGCGACGACTGAGATCGCCGCGCCGGCCCCGCAGCGACAAGAGGCCTACTTCAAGGTTCCGAGAATCATCGCTTGACTATTGAGAAGCGGCGCCAGGGC
>JAPOYQ010000491.1 GCA_026706505.1 Gemmatimonadota bacterium | reverse complement strand
CGGTGCGCGACGTGTCCGTCCAGGAGCCCGACATCGAGGACGTGATTCGCACGGTGTATGGGCGCGACGTGGGGAGATAGAGACGCAGTCAGCTAGTTCTAGCTGATCAATTCAGTTACTCGAATACCCGAGGAGTTAAGAGGGTTGCGGTCGGCCTACCATTGGCCCATGCAAAAGGCACTTGCGATTGCGTTCGCAAGTGCCTTTTGCTTTCTAGGTATTCCCTGTAAAAATCAGCTACCGATGCGAATGCGATTGATCGCCCGCGCCAGTGCTGCCTCGGCCCGCGCTACGTCAACTCGCTCCTCCCGCGCCCGCGCCAACCGTTCCTCGGCCCGCTGCCGCGCTGCCTCGGCCCGCGCTACGTCGATCTCCTCGACGCGTTCGGCTGTCTCGGCCAGCACCGCAACTTGCTCGCGCCCAACCTCGACAAAACCGCCGCTGATGGCCATTTGGACCTCATTGCCATCCTCCTCGACAAACCGCAATCGCCCTATCTGCAACGAGGTCAAGAGCGGGATGTGTCCGGCGAGGACGCCGAAACTCCCCTCGCTACCGGGCGCTTGCAGGCTGGCTACCTGACCCGAGTAGGCCACCCGCTCTGGCGTGACAACCTCTAAGGCGAAGGCAGGCATGAACTAAAGGTCTTTGGCCGCTTCGAGGGCCTGTTCGATATTGCCGACGAGAAAGAAGGCGAGTTCGGGCACATCGTCGTACTCGCCATCGACCAGCCCCTTAAAGCCGCGGATCGTGTCTTCGATCTTGACGTACTCGCCCGGCTTGCCGGTGAATGCCTCGGCCACGTGCATGGGCTGGGTGAGGAAGAACTGAATCTTGCGCGCTCTCGATACAATTAGCTTGTCCTCGTCCGACAGTTCGTCAATGCCTAAAATGGCGATGATCTCGCGCAGGTCGCGGTAGCGCTGTAAGACCTCTTGGACGCGCTGGGCGACCTGATAGTGCTCTTCGCCGACGGCGCGCGGATCGAGGAGGCGCGACGAAGAGGCGAGGGGATCGACCGCTGGGTATAGCCCTTGATCGGCCAAGGAGCGCTCCAGCACGATGCGACCGTCGAGGTGAGCGAAGGCCGAAACCACGCCCGGGTCTGTATAGTCGTCGGCCGGCACGTAAATGGCTTGCACCGACGTGATCGAACCGTTCTTGGTGGTGGTAATCCGCTCCTGTAGGGCACCCATCTCGGTCGCCAGCGTCGGCTGATACCCTACGGCCGAGGGCATGCGGCCTAGGAGAGCCGAGACCTCGGCACCGGCGAGGATGAAGCGAAAGATATTATCGACAAAGAACAGCACGTCTTGGCCGGCCTCGTCGCGGAAGTGTTCTGCAATGGTCAGCCCGGTGAGGGCGATGCGCTGGCGCGCACCGGGCGGCTCGTTCATCTGCCCAAAGACCATGGCCGTCTTGTCGATGACGCCCGACTCTTCCAATTCGCCCAGCAAGTCATTGCCCTCGCGCGTGCGCTCGCCTACGCCAGCGAAGACCGAATAACCGCCGTGCCCAGAGGCCACATTGTTGATCAGCTCGGTGAGAATGACCGTCTTGCCGACCCCAGCACCCCCGAAAAGCCCCAGCTTGCCGCCGCGGGCAAACGGGCAGATCAAATCGAGGACCTTTAAGCCGGTCTCCAGCATTTCGTCTGCGGTGACTTGGTCTTCGTGGGCCGGGGCTGGGCGGTGCAAGGGCATCTGGGGCACGTCGCTGCTGAGCGCCCCCTTGCCGTCGATTGGCTCGCCGATGACGTTGAAGAGGCGGCCGAGCACTTCCTCGCCTACCGGAACTTGGATCGGACCGCCGCTATCAACTACCCGCGCACCGCGCCGCAGGCCGTCAGTAGAATCCATCGCTACACAGCGCACCGAGTGCTCGCCCAAGTGCTGCTGTACTTCGAGAACTAGGCGCTCTTGGCTTGGGCGGTCTTCTGCGACCACCTCCAAGGAGTTGTAGATGGGCGGCAGTTCCTGCCCGGCGAAATCGACATCAATGACGACGCCGATGATTTCTTTGATTGTTCCTTCTTTCATTGATTTACCTCGCGTAGTAAACAGCGCTATTGAGCCACAGCATTGGCACCGCCGATAATGTCCATCAATTCGAGGGTTATCGAGGCCTGCCGCTCCTTGTTCATTTCGCGGGTCAGATCCTCGATCATGTCTCTGGCGTTCTTAGTGGCGTTGTCCATCGCCATCATCTGGGCGGCGAAAAAGCCCACATTCGACTCCAACAGAGCGCGCCATACCTGGAAGTTGATCTGACGCTCAACCAAAGTGCCCAACAGGATCTCGGGCGATGGCTCGAAGTCGTACTTAGCACTCTCACCTGTTTCCTCCTCGGGCGCGATGGGCAATAGCTGGCGGACGGTGGGCACTTGGGAAGTAACAGAGGAGTATTCGCTATAGCAGAGCAACACCCGGTCGGTCTGGCCAGCGACAAAGCGACTCGTTAGATCCTGAGCTATATCCGCGGCGCGAACTAACTCGAGCTGGTTGAACACATCGGCGTGATGGCGGGAGATTGAGTAGCCGCGATGGCTGAAGAAGTCCCATCCCTTGTTCCCGATGGTGATCAACTCAGGTTGGGCGTCCACATACTCGTCCAACTCGTCCTGAACCCGACGGCACATGTTGGTGTTAAAGGCACCGCAGAGGCCGCGATCGGAGGTTATGACCACCAGCGCAATGCGCTGGACCGGGCGAACCGCAAAGAGCGGCTGCTCGTAGGTATCGACGCTCTGGTGCAGCGCTTTCAGTACTTGGTCCAGTCGCTGGGCGTACGGCCGGGCAGCTAAAATCGCCGCCTGAGCGCGGCGCATCTTGGCCGCTGCCACCATCTGCATGGCGTTGGTGACGCGCTGGATATTGGTGATACTGGCGACGCGCGTCCTGAGTTCGCGAAGGGTAGCCACCGCTTAGTCAGCTCCCGCAGAGGGACGGAAGCCACCCTTGAATTCTTCGATCGCCGCGTCGAGCTTTTCCCTAGTTTCGTCACTCAAATCGCGACTCTCGTAGATCTCCTTCATAAGCTCGGACTGGTGATCCCGCATGTAGGCCAGCAACTCGGCCTCAAAGCGGCCTATGTCGGCCGTAGGCAGATCGAGTACGTGGTCTATGATCGACAGCGCAACCGTCAGTTCGGCCAGCGACTGCGGAGAGAACTGATCCTGCTTGAGGATTTCCATCAGCTTCTCGCCGCGGTTGAGCAGATTGCGCGTAGCTTGGTCCAAGCCCGAAGTGCCGAATTGAGCGAACGCCTTGACTTCGTTGTAGCGCGAAATATCGCCCTTGATGGTCCTGGCCACTGCTTTCATCGCCCTAGTCTGGGCATCGCTGCCCACGCGCGACACCGAAGCACCCACGTCCATGGCCGGCCTGTTCCCCGAGTAGAACAACTCGGGCTTGAGCAGGATCTGGCCATCGGTAATCGAGATGACGTTGGTGGGTATAAAAGTCGATACGTCGCCTTCGAGAATCTCGATAATCGGCAGGGCCGTCAGCGATCCGCCGCCCTTCTCATCGCTCATCTTGGCGGCGCGCTCCAGCAGGCGCGAGTGCAAGTAGAACACGTCGCCCGGATAGGCTTCGCGGCCCGGGGGCCGACGCAAGATCAGCGACATCTCGCGGTAGGCCCAGGCCTGTTTGGACAAATCGTCGTAGATGATCAGGGCGTGCTGACCATTGTCGCGGAAGTACTCGCCCATTGAAGCACCGGCATAGGGTGCCAAAAACTGCAAAGGTGCCGGATCGGACGCCGTGGCCGAGACCACGACAGTGTATTCCATGGCACCATTGGCCTCGAGTTCGGCCACCAACTTGGCCACGGTTGAGGCCTTCTGGCCGATGGCCACGTAGATGCACTTGACGTCTTGGTCGCGCTGGTTGATGATGGTATCAACGGCAATGGCCGTCTTGCCCGTCTGGCGGTCGCCGATGATCAACTCGCGCTGACCGCGGCCGATGGGAACGGTCGAGTCGATGATTTTAATGCCCGTCTGCAGGGCCTCGCTAACCGGCTGGCGGTCAATCACGCCTGGAGCTTTGCGCTCGACCGGCACGCTCTCGTCAGCCTGGATGTCGCCCTTGCCGTCAATGGGCATGCCCAAGGGATTGACGACCCGGCCCAAGAGGGCCTCGCCCACTGGCACTTCGACTATGCGGTCGGTGCGCTTTACTTGGTCGCCTTCGTTGATCAGGGTGTCCTCGCCGAAGAGCACACAGCCGACGTTGTCCTCTTCGAGGTTGAGGGCCATGCCCATAATGCCGTGGGGGAATTCCACCAATTCGGTGGCCCGCACATTGCTCAGACCGTGGACGCGGGCCGTGCCATCGCCGACATAGAGCACGGTACCTGACTCGAATACGTCTATTTCTTTTTCAAAGCCCAGTAGCTGTTGCTTGAGAATTTGGGAAATCTCATCGGGCTGAACCAGCGTTTCGGTGGCCATAGATCCTCCTACTGACTAACCGGCCAGACGCGCTTGTAGGCGCTCTAGATAGGTGTTCACGCTGCCGTCGAATA
>JAPOYQ010000001.1 GCA_026706505.1 Gemmatimonadota bacterium | reverse complement strand
GGACGGCGCGCGCGGATGTGGACGAGATCTCGGGCTTGCCGCCAGCCATTTACTTGGGGGCACCGCGCCGTGGACGCACGGTGGGGGACTACTTGCAGCTAGACGGGATTTTGGCGCAGATCATGCTGGAAGAGGGACAGATGCACTGCTTTGAATGCGGCAGCCGCTGTCGCTGCTATGCGGCCGATGAGGTTGAACGCGAAGTCGCCCGCGTCCATCCGGACACCCGCTGTTTGGTGCTGGCCCCTTTGACTCTGCGGAACGAGGGGATGTGGCAACAGCTCGTGCAGGCTGGGTTTACGCGGGTCGCAATCGACGGCCAGATCCAGCGTTTGGAAGGCGACGGGCCAGCATTGCCGAGCGACGAAAGCGAGGTACACGTGGTGGTGGACCGGTTGGTGCCGGACCCGAACGACAGTGTGCGCTTTTTGGAAGCCGTGCGCGTGAGCCGCTCGATTTCGTCGGGGCAGACGGTGGTTTGGGTGGACGGGGCCAGCGAGATGATGCACTTGAACCAGCAGCCGACTTGTGGCGAGTGCGGTCGTCAGTACGAACCGCTAGCTGCGGCTGACTTCGGCGTGGGTCAGCCTTTGGCTGGTCAAATGACTCTGCACGGTCGCACCATGGGCGAGCTAATGGACGCTCCCCTCAGCTCGTTGCGCGATTGGCTAGCCACTGCTGGCCAAGAGGGACACGGGCGCGCCAAAGTAGAGGCCGCGCTCGCCGAGGCTTGCGGTTTGGCACTGGGACACCTGCCGTTGAGCCGTCGGCTCGAATCGCTGGCGGCTGGCGAGTGGCAGCGCCTGCAATTGGCGTCCTGTCTCAGCAGCGGCCTGACGGGCATCCTCTACATTTTGGAGGGTTTGGGTAGCCAATTGTCAGGGGAGATGCTGAACGCGGTCGCGGCGGGTCTCCGCCGCCTAGTCGCTGGCGGCAATACTGCGCTGTTATTGGATCACACGCCTGCACTCGTGGCGGTCGCGGACGAAGTCTGGGCGTTTGCAGGAGGGCAGGTCCAGGTAGGGGAACCGACTGAAATAGAGCGGGATGAAGCGGATGAAAAACGGGTCACCGAGAAAGTCGCGCTAGCATTGACCATCCGCGGGGACGGTGTGGTCGGGCCGCTTGCTATTGAACTGCCGCACGGAAAGTTGACCTGCGTATGCGGGCCTTCCGGCAGCGGCAAAACCCGCTTTCTGCAAGAAATCTTGCTGCCGCTGCTCAAGGGACGGTCCGTCGAGTACGCTGCTGCGAGTACGCCGAGGAACAGCCGAGTTGTAGCGGTGGAAACCCCGAGCGGCAAGGCCACGGTTTTGGAGGGGCTGGGCCTTTTCGAGCGCGTCGCCGATTTATATGCCACATCACCGGCCGCGACGTCACGCGGCTGGGATCGGGATACCTTTCTGTTGGATCGGCCGGGAGGTCGTTGTCCTAGCTGTGAAGGTCGCGGCCAATGCTACTTCGATTTGGAATTTCTGGAGGATATAGCACTGGTGTGCGCCTCTTGCGAAGGCCGCAGGTACCGAGACGAGATCTGCGAAGTGACCTTGCGCGGCGCGAGCATCGCCGATGTGCTGGGCATGACCTTGGAACAGGCTTGTACCCACTTTGCCCGACACGACCCAATCCGCTCGCGCCTAGAGGCAGCAGTCGGCTGCGGCCTCGGCTATCTGCTCTTGGGACAGGAGGTGCAGGAGCTGGAGCGGGGGGAGTGGTTGCGGTTGCGGCTGGCGCTCGAATCGACGCGGATCTCCCGGCGCACTTGGGTGCTTATCGACGATCCGGCCAGCGGCGATCATCCAGAAGACGTGCACTTGGTGATGGCGGCCTTGCGGGGATTGGTAGATCGGGGGGCCACGGTCGTCGTTGTCGATCAGCATCCAACGGTAAAGGCCGCTGCGGATTGGGTCGTGAATTTAGCGCGATAAAAAGTCGTAACTTCGTTGCAACATATTACCTTGCGGGATGTATCCCTCCTATCTATCTTAAATTTGATATAGATGATCTAGTAAACGAGGTGAATAATGCGGTATCTAAGCCCCGAGAAAGGGGCTTTCTAATGAAGGTCGTACATAAGTTACACGAAGAGGTCATTGGCCATCTGGACCTAGACGGGTACGCCCTGTGCGAGCCGCAAGAGTCGGTCCTTGAAGCGCTCAAGAAAATGCGCCACCAACACGTCAGCGCCGTGCTGGTGGAAGAAGACGGCCGCTTGGTGGGGATTTTTACCGAGCGCGATGCACTTACCAAGGTGGCCGATCAGCCGGCGACGTGGACGCGACCAGTGGCCGAATTGATGACCCGCGATCCGCACAGCTTGGATGCCCAACAGCCGATCAGCAGCGCCCTACGGCTGATGGTCGCTGGTGACTATCGCAATGTGCCGATTGTGGAAGAAAACGGCCGCATAAGGGGGAATTTGCCCCAACACGAGGTCATCCGCTTTCTCACCGATCAGTTTCCCGAAGACATTTACAATTTGCCACCCGATCCCGAGCGCATCGCCCAAACCAAAGAGGGCGCTTGAGCATGCGCTGCGGATCGAGATATTTTTCTTTTTAAGGAGGTCATGTGCATGGCCGAAATCGTGGCCCCATCGGCACCTACGAGTAAGCGAGAATACTCGCAAGAAGAGCGCCAATCTGTAGTCATCTCATTTTCCGGCGATTCGGGCGATGGGATGCAGCTAACCGGCGGGCAGTTTACCAATACTTCAGCCGTGGTGGGCAACGATGTCAGTACCTTCCCCGACATTCCCGCCGAAATCCGTGCTCCGGCAGGGACCATTCCCGGGCTGAGCGGCTATCAGGTCAACTTTGCCGCCAACGATCTCTACACAGCTGGCGACTCGCCCCAAGTGCTAGTGGCGATGAACCCGGCCGCGCTCAAAGCCAATTTGCCCGATCTCGAGCCGGGCGGGACCATCATCGTCAATACGGACCCGTTCAACCGCAATGGCCTCCGCAAGGCCGGGTACGAGGCGAACCCGCTCGAAGACGACAGCCTCAGCGGCTACGACGTGCATCCGGTCCCCTTGACCACGCTGACTCGCAATGCCCTCGCCGACATCGAGGGCATGAGTAACCAAGCAAAGGACATGTGCAAGAATGCCTTTGTCTTGGGCTTGGTGTTCTGGATGTTCGACCGTCCGCTCGATTACACGCTCAAGTTCTACCAGACCAAGTTCGCCGGCCGCCCCGAGGTGGTTGAGGCCAATACGAGGGCCTTGAAAGCGGGCTACTACTACGGCGAAACGGCCGAGACCTTTCAGACGCAGATCTCGGTGCCGAAGCGAGAGATTGTCGAGCCGGGAGTGTACAAGCGGATCACTGGCAATGAGGCGATTGTCTTAGGGCTGGTCACGGCCGCGCAAAAGGCCGGCAAACCGCTCTTTTACGGCTCGTATCCCATCACGCCGGCCAGCACTATTCTAGAGGGATTGGCGGCGCTGAAGAACTTCGACGTGCGAACGTTTCAGGCCGAGGACGAGATCGCAGCTATGGGTTCGGTGATTGGCGCGGCCTTTGCCGGCAGCCTCGCGGCTACCGCCAGTAGCGGCCCGGGCATTGCGCTCAAGAGCGAGGGGATCAACTTGGCCGTAGTTATGGAGTTGCCACTAGTGGTCGTTGACGTCCAGCGCGGTGGTCCTAGCACGGGCTTGCCCACTAAGACCGAGCAGGCCGATTTGCTGGAGGTGCTCTACGGACGCAATGGCGAAAGCCCAATCCCGGTCATTGCTCCGGCGACCCCAAGCGAATGTTTCGACATGATTATCGAGGCCTTCCGCATTGCCGTTCGCTACATGACGCCGGTTTTTGTCCTGTCCGACGGGTACGTGGCCAACAACTCCGAGCCGTGGAAAATACCAGATGCGGATTCTATCGCGGCTATTGATGCCGAGCCGTACACGGATCCCGACGACTACCAACCCTACATGCGCGATCCGCAGACCTTGGCCCGGCCTTGGGTCTTGCCGGGGACGCCGGGGTTGGAGCATCGGATCGGTGGCTTGGGCAAGCAGGATGTGACGGGCAATGTCTCCTACGCACCCGAAGACCACGAGCGCATCATCCACGTCCGGGCTGACAAAATCCGCGGCATTGCCGATTTCATCTCCGAGTTGGAAGTGACCGGTCCCGAGCAAGGGGATCTGCTGGTCTTGGGCTGGGGGGGGACTTACGGTGCCATTCGCGCAGCCGTTGAGCAAGTGCGGGGCGAGGGCTTCGACGTGGCCTACGCACACCTGCGCTACTTGAACCCGTTTCCCCGCAACCTCGGCAATGTGCTCGGCCGCTACAAGCAAGTGTTGGTACCCGAGCTAAATCTCGGCCAATTGGCCCTGTTGGTCCAAGCGCATTTTCCCGTGCGCGTCGTCAAGCTGAACAAGGTCCAGGGGGCCCCCTTCCAAATTCGGGAAGTGGCCGACAAAATTCGCCAAGTGCTAAGCTAAAGCAGGGAGATCGAGATGGCCGAAGCAGTTGTAGAGACCGGGTTGAGCCGCAAGGATTTTGTTTCCGACCAAGAGGTTCGTTGGTGCCCTGGGTGCGGCG
>JAPOYQ010000459.1 GCA_026706505.1 Gemmatimonadota bacterium | reverse complement strand
GCCCTGCGCGGTCTTCACCGGGCCGACGACTTGGCCGATTTCGGCGTCTTTGGCTTCCCAACCTAAATTGCCGTACTTGTCGGGGCGCAAAAGCTGGATGCGCCCTTCAGCGCGGCGGATGCGGGTGCTGCGCCGCGAGTAGCGGCGGGCCAACTCGCCGAGGTCGCCGCCGCGTTCGATGGCGGCCAACAGCGAGTCTGCCTGGACGCGGGTATCGACGAGGATTTCGAGGATCGAGATCCGCTCTTCGCGCACGTAGAGGTCCTTGTGCGCCTCGTAGTACGCGCGAATTTCCTCTTTGGACGGTTTGAGCGTTTCGAGTACTCTGATTTGGCGGATGCGCTCGACTAAGGCTTGGCGACGCGTGGTTTCAATTCCCTTGGCGACGCCCTCGGCCTCGTGGATGCCTATTTCGCGGGCGTGGCGTGGCAACAAGACCTTGAGGGCATAGAGGCGACGGGCGAAGCGGCGCAAGTCGTCCAATACGATGATCTCCGCCGGGTTGCGCTCGCTGGTCATGGCGGCCATAAAGTTACTCAGCGTCCACGGCTCGCCGTCGAGTTCGAGCAGCACGAGCTGGGTCTCTCCCTTTTTGAACGTGGGCATTTCTTCGCCGGCTTCGCTGAGCCGGGCCAAGAGCAGCTCTAAGGTTTCACGTCGTTCTGTAATGTCGGCTCGGTTGGCTAGTCCTTCGAGGAATTCAAAGGTGGCGATGGCGTGCTTCTGCTCCTGCATGGCCTTGATGACGGCGGGGGTCATATCCTCAAAGGGCACTTCGCGCTCGTCGGTGACGACGAAGACCGAGAAGCCGTCTGGCTCCTGCACGGGACCGATGATCTCGCCAGGTTTGGCTCCAAATATCTGGCGGCGCAGAACGTAGTTTTTGAAGTCGAGGCGGCTCTTCCAGCCGAGGTCGCCGCCTTGCTGGGCGGTGTTGCCGTCGTCGGAGAGTTCGCTCGCCACGGTGGCAAAGCTGTCGGGGCCGCGTAGCCGGGCGAGCACTTGGTCGATGGCGGCTGGCCCGCTGGCGAGAATGCGGCTCAAACGAAGCTGCTGGCCGATGCGGTGCTGCTCAAAGTACTGGCGGGCCTCGTCGCGGCTTATGTCCTCGGCGACAGCCACCACGCCGCGGCGGTACATTTCGTCGAGGATGAGTTCCTGTTCTCGCTGGGCGATTTTGCTTTTGACTTGGAAGTCGTTTTCCAAGCCATCTTGGCGAGCGGCCAACAGCAAAACCTCGACGTCGATGAGTCGCTCGAGTGCTTGGCGCTGTAGGTCGCCTGGGGCATTTTTGGGAAAGAGCCGCACAGCAGCGCGTTCGACGCGGTCGCGCGTGATGTTGACGTCGCCGACGCGGGCGAGGACATCTGGGTTGGACGGGGGTTCGGGAGACGTACAGGCGAAGGGTACAGCAGTGAGCAATAAAAGAAAAAGACGCAGCAAAGAGGCCTCCTAGTGGAAATTTTATCTATTCCAACAAATATATTAGCGCCTTAGTACCGTGTAAATTTGCTAAATGCTAATTAGGTTATTGTAAACGGCAAACAATTCTGTATCAAAGTGATGATTATTCCACGCAGACTTTCAACGTGCATCGTCGCCTTAGTATGCGGCTGTACTGCGAGCGAGCCACCGGCTGTGCCTACTGTGCACTTTGTCGATGCGACCGCCGAAGCAGGAATCGATTTTGTGCATACCAGCGGCCGGTCCGGACGCAAATACGGGGTGGAGACGATTGGGTCTGGAGCGGCGTTTTTCGATTACAATCGCGATGGGTGGATGGATTTGTACGTGGTCAATGGAGCGGATTTGCCTGGGCACGTCTCGGCGGTACTGCCAAAAAACGCGCTGTATCGCAACGACGGCGGGTACTTCGCCGAGGTCGGCGAAAGCCTCGGGGTGGCGGATACAGGTTACGGCATGGGCGCGTCCGCCGGGGACTACGACAACGACGGGGATGCCGACCTCTTCGTCACCAACTTTGGCCGCAACCGGCTCTATCGCAACGAAGGATCGGCGCAGGCGTGGGTCTTTGCGGATGTGACGGCTGCGGTCGGGATCGAGGCGGACGAACGCTGGTCAACCGGATCGTCATTTGCCGATTACGATCTCGACGGCGACCTAGACCTGTACGTGGCGAATTACTTGCGCTACGAATTTGAGCGCGGCGAGCTGAGTGAGGGGGGAACGCTGCGCTGGCCGCGGCGGCACTTGGCTCCTACCGAATACCCGGGGGAGCGGAACGCGCTCTGGCGCAACGACGGCGGTCGCTTTGTGGACGTGACAGACGCGGTTGGGCTGCTCACGCGCGAAGGCCGCGAGTTGGGCGCAGTATTCGTCGATTACGACTTCGACGGCGATCCCGATTTGTTTCAGGGCAATGATGCCACGCCGAATTTTCTCTGGCGCAACGACGGCGGCCGCTTTGCCGAAGTGGGGCTCGTGGCTGGCGTGGCGTACAATGCCGGAGGCAAGCCCGAAGGAACGATGGGCGTGGATGTGGCCGACGGCGATGGCGATGGTCGCCTCGATTTGGCGATGACCAATTTCCAGTGGGAGAGCAATACCCTTTACCACAATGCGGGCGGCGGGATGTTTGCCGACGAATCGCTGGCCGCGGGTATAGCTGCCAACAGCTTGGACAAGCTGGCCTTTGGCATCAACTTCCTCGACGCCGACAACGACGGCGATCCCGATCTCTACGTGGCCAATGGCCACATCGACGAAGACATCAATCGGTTTGACCCACAGGCCGCGTACGGCCAGAGCGATCAGTTGTACCTCAACGATGGTCAGGGTCGCTTTGCCGATGCGAGTGTGGGCACTGGTGTGGCCGCACCGACGCGGGACTTGGTTGGGCGCGGTTCGGCTGTGGCCGATTACGACAACGATGGGGACTTAGATATTTTTTTAGTCAATACCGGGCAACGCGCTCTGCTTTGGCGCAACGACACCCAAGCGGGCCACTACTTGGCGTTGGCGCTAGAGGGGCGGACGAGTAACCGCGATGGCTATGGTACCCGCGTGGTGGTGCACGTGGACGGCCGGACGCTGGTGGCGGAAAAGCGCAGCGCGGCGAGCTATTTGTCGCAAAACGACGCGCGGATGTTTTTTGGCTTGGGATCGAGCGAGGGGGCCGAGCAGGTGGAGATCGCGTGGCCGTCGGGCATTCGCCAAGTTTTATCGGGCGTGCGCGCCGGACAGGTGCTGCGGGTCGTCGAGCCGGATGCGAGTGCGCCACAACAAGCGGCTGATGCAGCTATCGCGCAGGCTGCGCCCCAAGGCCGCAATGCCGAGGATCTGGAGCAATTCTGGCGGGAAGCACCCTTAGTCCTGCCGGAAAAGACGCGCGCTCCTCTGCCGCCCGCAGCTCCTCTGTCCGAACTGCGCGCCGCGGCTCGCGCTCAGCCGGAAGTAGCCGGCGTCCACATCGAGCTAGCCGCCGCGCTTGTGCGCGAGCGCGCGTACGGCGAGGCGGAGGCGGCTTATCTCCGCGCGTTACAACTCGACGCGGGCGCGGCCCAAGCCTACGTGGGCTTGGGGAAGCTCCACGCCGACCGCGGGGCACTAGGACAAGCGGTCGCCGCGCTGAGACAAGCGATTGCCCTCGACAGTACCCTAGCTGAGCCGCACTACGTGCTGGGCAACATCCACCTGAGCCAACAGCGTTTGGCCGCGGCCGTGCCGCTCTACGAGCGCGCCATCGCGCTGTCGCCGCGCTATCTTCAAGCCTATTTCAACTTGGCCGGCTTGCACGCGCGGCAGACTGATTACGGCCCGGCCATAGACGTTTTGCGCCGAGGTCTTGCGGCCCTGCCCGGGGAAGTGGAGCTCATGCTGCAATTGGCGCGGATCTACTTTGCCCAGGCGCAATACGAAGATGCGCTAGCGCAGCTCGCCAGCGTGGTACAAGCGCAGCCCACGCGCGCTGAAGCACATGAGCTGACGGCCCAGGTCTGGATGGCGCGCGAGGATGTGGATGCTGCCCGTGCCGCTTTACAACAGGGGCTGGAGCACGCTCCGAGCAGCGCCGCACTCTTGGGGCGGTTAGGCATTCTGCTCTTGCAGGGGGGCGCGGACGCGGAGGCTATACCCCTTTTGCAGCGGGCCTTAGCCGCGGACCCGGATCGCGAGGAAGTGTACTATCACTTGGGCCAGGCGTTGTTGCGGCGCGGCGAGGCCGTGCGCGGCCGCACGCTCCTCGACTATTTCCACTCGTTGCAGCAGGAGCACCAAAAGTTGCTGGCCCACAAAACGGCCGTGGTGCTCAACCCCAACGACGCGGACGCGTATTACAAGTTGGGTGTGGTCTATGCGCGGATTGGCCGCTACGAGGCCGCAAGCCAAGCGTACCAAGCGGCCTTGGCCGTGGCACCGGGTCATCTCGACGCCCGCAACAACTTGGGCAACATCTACCTCCGCCGCCGAGCATTGGGGCCGGCCATTGCTGCGTACCAAGAGGTGTTGCGCCGCGACCCCGATTACGCTCGTGCCCATTACAACTTGGGTAATGCGTACCTGTTAGCTGGCGAGGAGGCGCGTGCCGCAGCGGCGTTT
>JAPOYQ010000453.1 GCA_026706505.1 Gemmatimonadota bacterium | reverse complement strand
AGGCCAGCGGCAACCACCGCAACGGCCACAGCCGCAAACGGGTGCTCACCGACGATGGCCGGCTGGACCTGTCGATTCCCCGGGACCGGCAGGGCCGGTTCGACCCGAAGCTGGTCGAGAAGCACTGCCGGCGGCTGCCGGGGTTCGACGACAAGGTGATCTCGATGTACGCCCGCGGCATGTCGACCCGCGAGATCCAGGGCCACGTGCGCGAGCTGTACGGCATCGAGGTTTCCCCGGAGCTGGTCTCCAAGGTCACCGACGCCGTTCTCGACGAGCTGGCGGCCTGGCAGTCGCGGCCGCTGGAGCCGACCTACGCCATCGTCTACTTCGACGCGGTGCGGGTGAGGATTCGTGACGAAGGGCTGGTCAGGAACAAGGCGGTTTACCTGGCCATCGGCTACACCTGCGACGGCTTCAAGCAGATCCTCGGGTTGTGGGTCGAGCAGACCGAGGGGGCCAAGTTCTGGCTGAGCGTCATGAACGACCTGAAGGCGCGGGGCCTCGGGGACATCCTGATCGCGGTGGTGGATGGCCTGGGCGGCTTTCCGGAAGCCATCGAGACGGCCTACCCGCAGACGCTGGTGCAAACCTGCATCGTCCATTTGATCCGCAACTCGATGGCCTACGGCTCGTGGAAGGAGCGCAAGCGCATCGCCGCGGCGCTGAAGGCCATCTACCAGGCGGAGAACGCCGACGCCGCCCTGGCGGCCCTGGAGGCGTTCGAGGCGGGCGAATGGGGCCGGAAGTACCCGGCCATCGCCAAGGGCTGGCGGCGGCAATGGGAGCAGGTCACCCCCTTCTTCGCCTTCTCGGCGCCGGTCCGCAGGGCGGTCTACACCACCAATGCCGTCGAGAGCTTGAACAGCGCCGTGCGGCGGGCGGTGCGGAGCAAGGGCCACTTCCCCCACGACGACGCGGCCAGGAAGCTGATCTACCTGGCCCTGCGGGGCGTGGCGGCCAAGTGGCGGCGGCCGCCGCAGTTCTGGTGGCAGGTGAGGGGCGAATTTGCCATCCGCTTCGAAGAGCGGTTTACTGCGGCGCAAGGGTGAGCATGACTTTTGAAAAACTGCTCACACACAAAATTTCTGACACTCCCGTCGGTCCTGCATTTCTTTATAAAACAATGACTAACAAATGTCTCACTCCAATTCACACAACATTGGTGCAAGGCTTGAAGCTCCGACTAGCCTTGGCCGTTCGTGATCCGTTGAGACGCCGAGTGGTCATCAGACCGTCATCCGCTTTTGCCTCCCAGGCTGGATTTGGCGCCGTCGTATCCCATTGCGCCCAAAGCGCCTCTGGTGCGAACTCGCACGTTCAGTACCAATCGTGAGCCACGAGCCGACCACGTCACCCGAGTGGCGGGCGTACGCCTGTAAAGGTTCTATTGGGAACGACTCGTACGCTGAGATCGACTTGGTCCACCACACCGCCCATGTTCCACAAGCACAGCGAATCATCGAGGATGGCCGGATCAACGCGGCGCTCGTGTACGACGAGAGCAGGCTGAACCGCAGTCGTCTCGCCGTCTCTTGGCTGTCCGCGAACAGATGGGGCCTTGGTTCCATCTATGGCAACGTAGATTTTAGCTTCCGCTGGCCCGAAGTGGTCGCGGGCCGACGCATCTACTGGGTTGAAGCCATTACAGACTATCGTCCTCCCGCCTATCGCTTCCTGCTCACTAAACGCGACCTCAGCGACAGCAAGCTAGTTCAGCGTTACTGCCCTGCCGACGACGACGGCCCGCTCCGGTTCATTGATGGGAAGTGGTATGCCAACCTGTCCTTCACGTCTGAGTTCATGATCGACGACGATCTTCCGATGGAAGTTTGCAGGCGGATTGACTTTGTTCAGCACCATCCGAGCCTATGCAAAGACTACGGCTCACGATGCAAGTACAGGTGTTCGCCCGAAGAAGCCAGATTCCTAGTGCTCGCCACAGTTCTTGCCCACAGGGAGCGTTCGGTTGACGCGCTTCTCTGGTCTGACGACACTTGGCCTAACCACGTTGACCAGTTTGTTCGCTATTTCGAGGAGACGTTTTCTGTCCACTCCGATTTCGATGGCGTTGTAGGGAAGAAGTCCCATTCCGATTCGCTCATACTGGGCGTACTCTCCCTTTGCGGGTCTCTTCGAACCGACGACGCGAGCGCGCTCTTTTCGCTCTTTAGGGGGAAGAACAGATTCCGGCGCGCGCTGTATCGAGTCGTCGCCGATCACTACGGCCTCGACAGCTACGACCCCAGAAGGCCGTTCCGCCAGCACCCCTGACAATCTCCCATTTGGCACACTTTCCGCTGCGTCACAGCTTAGGCGATGCCGACGATACGACCACGGTGGCAAAGTGTCTTTACGTAGTCAGTCTAACGATGTTCTAGGTGAACTCGACGGGATGCTAGATCTCGCCTAAGGGCGTCAGTGGTCTGATGCAATCGTCGACTTATCGCCGAATCACCACAAACGACCTCGTCCCGTTCGCGATGGAGAAAGTGTCGACTATGCGTTTTCCGGGGCGGACACGTGGTTAGAGATTGGGCACACCCACTACTTGTTAAGATGCGCCAGTGCCTTTTTCACGCAAAGCTACCTCCTGTTTCACCGCTCCTCGAAGCCTATCTCCACTATCGCTTCAGTCCCCCACTCGATGGTCGACACGGACCTACGATGGGCTAGAGCCTGAGATGGAGCGTTTGCCCACTTTCCTAACGTCCGCTGGCGCCGCGCCGGTTCAACCTACGTTGTGGCCAAGACCCTCCAACGTCTTGTGCATCTGCTCCAGTATTAGCTCGGGTGCCTGCCGCAGACCCACGAGTTCTGCCTGTCGCTTCAGTTGTATTCGTCCAGCCGCTAACGTCTCCAACGCTACAAGGCGACGTGCAAAGTCGTCCATGTCCATGGTGTCCCGCCATCCTTCCTGCTGGAACACGGATCGGTACGGAACCAAATCGTCTAGCGCCTCATGGTTCTGCCTTGACCAGATTTGATCCAAAAGCGTCGGATAGTCAAAGTCCTTCGCGGGCTTTTCCAGCCCTTCTATGCGGCTGATCTTATGGGCTGGTGTCTCAAGCGTGCAGACAACATCCTTGATTTGGACTAACGGATAGGAATACTTGGCGATCGACGCATGCATCCGCTCTACTGCATCGAGCTCTATAACTGATACGCCGCCCGTGGACCTACACTCATCCAACACGGCGCACTCTTGATCTCGAGCCGGTCCAAAGCCTGCAAACGTCCGGGCCACGATCAGCGCATGCTCAGCGCCCGCAGCATCCCGATGGCTAGCCGCCGCGCCTACCGCAGCGGCGTCATTGGACACGCTGCCATTGGAGCCTTTTGCTTCGATTGTGAACCTGTACCCTTCTCGACCAACTGCCGCGAGAACGAGCACATCCTTCTTACCGCTAGCACCGTCGTGCATAGCGGTGAATCCCATGTCCCCGAACACCTTCGCGAGGGATAGCTCAAAGGCCTCACCACCCGTATATGATGTCCGATGCATTTCCTGTATTAGCTCTGGTGCTGCTTCGTAGCTCAGCGCAAGGCGCTTAAAGAGCCCCTCTCGCCATTGCACGATCTCCGTGACTGCCTCATCGCTAATGCCAAGCTCCAGCAAGTGGCCCTCCAACAACCTCTCGGAGATCGCGAACAGGTCGAATGCACGAAGGAACTCGCGTGCGGCACGCGATTGCCCAGCCCGGCTTTGTAGAGCCGCGTAGTAGGGGTGCGATGAGTTAACGTGGAACGCCCCGGCGTCGAAGGCCACAACTGAGAGTGGCTGGTCACTACCCAGGGGGCGGCGTTCGACCCCGACCCCCGCTGGGTCGAAATCACGCGCATCCTCCACCGGAACTCTGGCCAGCAGTGCGTTGATGGGATCCCGGTAGTACATCCTGGACGCTACCGGCAGAATCGACCTCGTGGTCTGCTCCTCGTCTCTCTGGTCGTCTCTCGCCTCGATAGTCACCCGAGCCATCCCGAGCAAGGCTCGTTGCAGTAGGCTCAACTCCCGTATTGCCTCGTCTTGACGCAGCCGCTGCCTATCTGCAAGCAGACTCTCATCGAGTTGGTCTGCGTTAATAACGAATTGCGACCTGTAAAACGTTTGGAATGACGGGTCCGAAGCATAGAGCTTTTCGTCGTCCGGGTTGACGAGCCGGCCTCTGACTAGGAGGAAGAACCCATGACTACGCCCATGGTCGGCCGACCTATGGCTCAGCAGAGTATCGTCGAACAGACGAACTAACCCCCAAACTCGACCGAGGTGCGCAAAGTCAACGTAGGGGACTGTCTTTTGCGGATGAGCCGGGTCTAGCCCCTTGGCCCCACCTGAATTCGCGATAGGTATGCGTCGTTCCTCGTCATCGTTCTCGGCCCATCGATTATTGATTGCGTCTTGGACCTCCGGCGATCCGAAATCCCAAGTCACTGCGGCGCCCTTGTCCAGCTTGGATTTGACATCTTCGTCGTTCACCCTAATAGTGAAGTCCGGTCGCAATTGCATACCGTTGCCTAGCACCCACATCAGACGTCCCGGCGGCAGGTCATCAATCTTGAGCTGTTCG
>JAPOYQ010000594.1 GCA_026706505.1 Gemmatimonadota bacterium | reverse complement strand
CTGAATTGGCGAGAAATCGACCGCTGGATTTTTGGCGAGGCTTGGACCGGCTCGTAGAGCGTCGACCACGTGGAGGTGTTGTGCGAGCAGATCGGGCCGCGCTGGGCTTCTTCGGAGGGGGAGCGGCAAGCGGTGGAGTATCTGCGGGAGCAATTTGCGCAGGCGGGACTGGCCGATGCGGCGCTGGAGGAGTTTGCGCTGAATACCTGGGCGTACAACCGGGCAGAGGCAACAGTGGAGGATATGGAGATTGACCTCTTGCCCTACAACCGCTGTCCTCCGTGCGACCTCGAAGCCCCGATCATCAATGCGGGCTATGGCACAGAACACGAGATCGACCAAGTGCGCGGCCAGCTCAAAGGGAGCATCGCCGTTATGCACCTAGCGCTGGAGCCTTTTACCTCGCCCTCGCCGCCCAATGTGCGGCTCGAAGCGCTATGCAACGCCGGCGCAGTGGCGGTGGTGGCGATTGATCCAAAAGACGGGCGGCGGGCGGAGTACCACAACGGCGGAGATTGGCGCGAGCCAGAAACCGCTGAGTTGCCCATTCCAGCCGTGACGACCTCGCGGGAGCACGGAGCTCTGTTGCAGAAGTGGGCCAACGAGGGCAAGCGGCTCAAGCTAACCGTTGAGAGCCGGTTTTACCAAGCACCGGCGCACAATGTGGTCGCTTCGATTCCCGGAGCGCGGTGGCCTGGGGAGCGGCTGATGTTGGGCGGACACCACGACACAGTGTACGGCGCACCGGGGGGCAACGACAATGCCTCGGGCACCATTGCAGTATTGGAGACGGCGCGGGTACTGGCCGGGCTAAAAGCAGCGCTCGGCGTCGAGCCGGGGATGAGCCTGTGCTTTGCGACGTACAGCGCCGAGGAGCAGATCTTTCAGGGATCGATTGAGTACGTGCGGCAACACTGCGTCGCAAAACCGCGGCTGGCGATCAATCTCGACGAGCTATCGACCGGGTCAATCAAAGGGGTAGTGCTGGGGTTTGGGCATCTGCGCGACTTGGTGCAGGCCCAGTTCAATGCAATGGGCGACGGGTTAAAGTGCCACGTCATGTCCCAACTCGACGCGTCTTCAGACCACTTTCCCTTTTTGCGCGAGGGCATTGACGCGGCGCATCTGTGGCGCTGGCGCTTTAGCGGCCGCCATGCCGACTCCGACTATCACCACGAGCCAGCCGACACTGCCGACAAGCTCAACGTGCGGGAGTTAAAAGAATACGTCGGGCAGCTAGCGCGACTGTTGTTGCGGCTGTCGCACGTGGCACCCGAGGAGTGGCCGGAGAATCCGATGACCAAGGAGGCGGTCGAAGAACGGCTAGCGGCCGAGCGCGGGACGGTGGTGCGGGTGTTTTAGCATTCCTAGCAATCTATGCCTGAATGCTTGGCATCCGGCGTCTCTTCGGGAGCGCGTCGGGTGCATCGGAATTTCCCGACAGCTTCAGGTTGCGTTCGTCTCCCTAAGCCAAAGAACGATCCCCCTCAAATACCCGGCGCATGGCGGGCGTGATCTCGCCCGTCGCCTCCACGCGTTCGGCCCAGTGGGTGGGCGTTCCTTCGTTCCACTTGGCCGGGCTGGCTTTGGGGTCGGGCGTCCGGTAGGCCATCAGCAGACCCCAGCGCGTGGGCGCGTCCAAGTCGCGGTGGCCGACGTGATGCGGCATGTGGTGGACGAAGGAGACCATGCTGCCGGGCGGCAGCGACAAGCGCTCAATCCGCAGCGGTTCGCCGGTAAAGGCGTGGATTTTGCCTTCTATCCAGTTGGTCTGCATTTCGTCGTCGTACTCGGTCCTTGTAGAATTCCACCGATAGGGAATGCGGTAGAGGTGAGAACCGGGGATAACGGCCAACTCACCGCCTCCATCGCCGATCCCCATTCCTTCGGGATAGCACAGGGTGCGGATGCATTGCTGGTCTAGGAATTGGGAGGTTAGCGCGTGACCGTCGCCGATTTCGCTTTCAATCTCGTACTGCCCTTGGCGATACGGGTGCGCGTGCCAGCGCCGCCCCCTCGATCCCGCCGGCCGGTTGAGCATCAGACAGTGGTCCATTAGGAAGCGCTCGCCGAGAAGCTGACCGAAGAGTTCCACCATCTGCGGGTGGCTGGTGGTGACGTCGAGGATAAAATCGTCGTACGCGAGCGGGAAGTATTCCGGCATCATCCCCTGCCACTCGAATTCCGCAGCGACCGACGCGAGACCAGTTCCGAAAAGCCCGTGTTCGTACATATAGGTGCGCAGTTCTGGCGACATAAAGCGCATCTGCTCTGATCCACCGCAACAGGCGGCTAGGAACTCAGGAGTGGTCTGCTCCGGTGTCGGTTCGGGCAATCCACGGCTCGCGTAGTCAACGGCGGCCCAGTCGGTACCTACTACAATGGCGTCGTTCATCCGTTGTAGCTTTTGCAAGCTGGCCGTCCAGTGCTGTTGCCCGGCGTCGGTCAGGACGCCCTCCCAGACCCAGTAGCCTTCCCGTTCAAAAAAAGTGCGGTCGAAGGCATCTAGGACTTCGGGGCGCAAGAGGTCGTGCAGGCGACCGGATGGAGTGGGATCTTGAGATGCTTTCATGGACGGGCTTGGGCAGTTGAAAACCCCGCGCCTTTTCGACGCGGGGTTCTCCATTTCCTATTCAGCGGATGGCGAGCGGCCGCCCCGGCGATCCAGTGCCGCCTTTGAAGCGAGTCGGCGTAAATATAAAGAGGAACTCGTACACTTCGTCGGCCAATACTTCTTCAAATACCATGTTCTCCAAGTTGAAGATGCCGTTCTTGGTGATGAGTTCTTGGTGGACTGGGAAGACCAATTTAGGGTCGGGACCGGGTACGACTTCAGTGGTCCACTGGTCTGAGCCGATCATCGAGGGTTTCATGGAGACGATCCACTCGCTCGCCTCCATGCCGATGCCGGGCGGATTGGTGTTGTAGGTGTCCGGGTCCTTCCACAGCTTGGACCAGCCGTAGTTGAAGAGCAGGGCGTCGCCCTCTTGGATGCTGCTCTCGGCCATTCCCTGCCTTGCGAGCGCGCCGCGGATATCGGCGACGGTGACCTCGTAGCTGTGGTCGAGGTGTTCGACACCCTTGTAGCCGGCAATGTCGATGAGCACGCCGCGAGTGATGAAGGAGCGCACGTGTTCGATGCCCAGCTTGGTCACCCCATAAGGAGTGGCCATCTCGTCGGCAGTAAAGCCATTGTAGAAAACGTCTTGGATCGAGCCGTCGGCCATCTCCATGCGCGTGCCAATATGGGCCAGCCCGTCGAACTGCGTGCCGACTTGGCCGATCTCGGCGCAGAGGAACTCGTCGAAATACATGAGCATGTTGTTCTCGCCGAAGGGGCCGCCGGTGGGCGCGCCGGGGATGATCATCGCGTACGTGCGCTCGCCAAACAGCGGCATGCCGCGCTCGTATACCTGACCCAGCTCGTACATCTTGCCGGTCTTGACTAGCTGCACGGCCTTGAGGATGATTTCGGCGGTGATTCGGTTGGATGCGCCGGCTTGGTCGTCGGCTCCCCACGGCGAGGGCCACCAAGGCCCTTGTTCGCGGGTCTGGGAAAAGCACGGCAGGGACAAGGCGAGCACGAGGATCGCCGAGGTAAGCGATTTCATGAGTTTCTCCTTGGTAAATGGGTCGCGGAAATGCACCGCGATGGTATAAGGAAATTGCGGCCCTGAATCAAGCTCAGACGAACTTGACTACCACCAACAGCACGATGACGATCACCAGCACGGTGGGCACTTCGTTGAGAATGCGGAAGAACCGCTCGCTCTTTTGGTTATCACCGCGTTCAAACGCCTTGCGATAGGAGGAGAGCATGCCGTGGAGGGCCGCCATGGCGAGCACTAGCACCAATTTGATGTGCATCCAGTAGCCGGTACCGGGCGCGCCGGCACCCGTGGCGAGGATGAGCAAGATGCCGGTAATAAAAGAAATGATCATCGCCGGATTCATAATCACCCGCAGCAACTTGCGCTCCATGACTTTGAAGGTCTCGTCGGCTTCAGAGTTAAGGGCAACTTGGCAGTGGTATACATAGAGGCGCGGCAGATAGAACATGCCGACCATCCAAGCGATGACGAAGATGACGTGGATGGCTTTGAGCCACAGGTAGTACTCGCTTGCAAATGCACTCATAGGAAGGACTCCTCTACGCAGAGACGCGCTAGGTGCGCGTCGTTGCCAGCGCCGCTTTGTGGAGGGCGTTGATCGTTTCGGCGTCTAGGTCAATGTCGATGTTGGGAACGGACTTGGAGCGGCCGATGAAGAGCGTTGCGTAAAATGCGCAAGCCGCTAGGTAGGACCCGGCAAGGTTGGGATGGCTTTGGTCCTTGTCGTGGAGGACGATATCGGGATGGGCCGCTAGACAGTGCTGCCAAGCTAGGCCCACGGGCACGACGGTCGCGCCGATCTCGCGTCCCACTTCAATGTAGGTCTCGCTCAAGGCGGCTTGGGTCTCGGGCGCGTTTTGCCGCGCCCAAGTCATGTAGAGTACCGTCTGCGCCTGTGCCGCTTTAATTACGGCGTCGAACTCGCGGATGTTTTCTCAGGTGCGCTTGGGGGTTTTGACCGGCAGGGTGT
>JAPOYQ010000063.1 GCA_026706505.1 Gemmatimonadota bacterium | reverse complement strand
GTACATGGCCACCACGAGATCAACCGGTGCAGACAACTCGAGCGCGGCCACATCGCAGTGCAAATACTTACACCCCAAGGGACGGGCGCGTTCTTCTTCTTCGGCCAACTTGATCATCTCTGCGGAAAGATCGACACCCGTGACCTCCAGCGCCCCGGCCTGCTTGATCTTGCGCCTGTAAAACCCATCACCACAAGCCAAGTCTAAAGCCGTCGCCCCGCGAATATCGCCCAAGATTTCAAAAAGAGAATACGCTTCGATGTATTCCCGAAAGGGCAATTGTTTTGAATCTTGATAGGCTTCGGCGATCGCGTCATACTGATTTTCAGATGAACTCACAAGCCTCTCCTTGGTTGGGTCTCAATACTGGCGATAGACTCGTCCGCCCTTGACCACAACCAGCGGCTCCAATTGCTGGTCGCCGATGCGCACCTCCCCGCCTGAATCGGCCAACTGGAACTGCCCCTGGCGCACGTCGAGCACTACGGCGTCGCCCCAAGCACCTATCGCTAGGGTGCCGATCTCGTCCGGCATCCCAATAACTTGCGCTGGCACTGAGGTGACTTTAGCCAGTGCGGTGTCCAAGTCCATGCCCAAGTGGAAGAATTTAGACACGACATTGACTAAGTCATATACCGGTCCATGGAGATTGTACACATGCAAGTCTGAGGAGATAGTATGCGGCGCAAGCCCAGCGCTTAGCGCAGTCTCAGCCACCTCCCAAGAGAAAGAGCCAGCGCCGTGTCCCACGTCAAAGAGCACGCCTCGCTCCACGGCCTCGTGTACCGCAGGGCGCACTTGGCCGGCCTCGTCGAGGACGCCGCACTTCATGCCGTGGAAGCAATGGGTGAGGATGTCGCCTTGTTTCATAACGGCCAGCACATCATCGAGACTGTCGCACCAGGCGTCTTGAGGGTGGACCATAATGGGCAGACCAGCGGCATCCGCGGCCTCGCGGGCCCGGTGCAGGGGTAGCATTCCCGAGCGCTCGCTGACGATGCTGTTGCGGGTGAGCCGCACCTTGACGCCCAAGATGAGGTCGCGGTGTTGTTCGATCATGCGGCAGGCTTTGTCCACGTCCGCGTACTCGGGGATCTCGAACTCGCCGATTTCCTGCGTCAACATGCCCTGCGAGGAGATGTTGAGCTGGGCCAAGATGCGGGTGTCACTGAAGTCGATGATGAACTTGCGAAAGCCGGGGAAGGTATCGGCACCGGCCGAGCCAGCATCGACCACGGTGGTGACGCCTCGGGCTATACAGGTGGGATCAGGCTCGACGCCGAAGTGGCTGACCCCCCAATACACGTGAACGTGCAGGTCGATGAGACCAGGGGCCACCACGCGTCCTGCAACATCGAGCGTTTGACGCGCCTGGTCCGCGGACAGGTCGGCCCCGACCGCAGCGACTTTGCCATCGGTAAAAGCCACGTCCAGCACCGCGTGCAGTTGCTGGGCTGGATCAACTAGAGTACCGCCTTTGAGGATCAGATCGTAGAGCATGAGATTCTCCGAAAAAGTGTTTAGGGAATATGCGGTCTCCTGACCCTAACCAACGAGCCAGATGCACCGAGCAGCGCACCGGCACTGGTAGCAACCGCATCGGAAAACAGGGCCTGCCGCGCCCTCGGCAGGGGACATATCAGTGCTCTTGCTTATGCGACCGGCGCTTCGAACAACGCCAACCAATCGTCCACGCTTTGGGCCACCGATTCGGGGTTCGCTTGACTGCGGGCGATAAAACCGGGAACGCCGTCGCGGCCGCTGGGCTGAGCCGGGTCGCTGTAGCGCAAGTCGAGGCTCCAGCGGATGTGGTCGGAGAGGTTGGGGATGGAGCGGTGGATGGTCTTGTGCTGGATGAGCAGCACGCCGCCGACTTTGACCGGGCAGCTAACTTGCTCGCCGGGAGGCAAGTACTGATCGGTGATGCCTTTGAAGTTGGCCCCTGGGCCTAAACCGTGCTCGTGGCCGATGAGCGGGGCGCGATGGCTGCCGGCAATGACTTCCATGCAGCCGTTTTCAGGGGTAGCATCGACCAAGGGAATCCAAAAATTGACCATGAAGGTCTCTTCCGCGTCGGGCTGCAAATAGCCCAAGTCTTGGTGCCAGGGCACCACGGTGGCGTTTTGGTTGGGCAACTTGGCGCGCAAATTGAACTGCGGATGAGCCAGTATCTCGGGGCCAATCACGGATTCGACAATATCGAGCAGCGCCGGTTGGGTCAGAATGGCGAACATGCCCTCGGTTTTGAGCTTGCCGTTGACTTGGCGCAACAGCGGTTCAGGGTTCGCCAACTGGGAGTGGATGTGGACCAAGCGCTTGGCAAAGGGCAAGTCCGCGTGCAGTTCGGCCAGTTCACCAGCAGCGTGGGCCTCCTCGGCGGCGGTATCGACGATGGCATTGATTTCGGCGATGAGGAGGTCGAAGACAGCGGGATCGATGACATCCTCGACGAGGAGGTAGCCTTGGGTGCGATAGAAGTCGAGTTGGGCTGGGGTAAGGCTGTTCATGGGAGTTATCCTTTGTATCGAGAAAGAGGATCACCGCCGCTCTTCCACCACGATGTCCGCAACGCTTTTCTGTCCGGGTTTGACGCGCATGGGGCGCGTGGCACCTCTCGGTTTTTCTCCTGTCCCGGCATTGATCCCCGGCAAGATTGCCAGCTGGACTTGCCGAAGATAGCACGACAACCTGCTCTTCAGCTCGCGTACGGATGCGTTCATTCCGATCTCCTTGTAACCGGGACGAGTGTAGTCACATAGGCCTATCGAGGCAAGCCCGGCGGTCCCCCAGCCGCAGTACACCTACACCCACTTTTGACATTGTTCAACCGTCAGGGGAGCTTGAATTCTAAGTGGAGCCCTTTGCTATCCTCAACAAGAAGGAAGAACAATGCACATGTTTGCTGCCGTGCTGGCCGCCGTTTTTCTTATCGCCGAGGCAGCCGCAGCCGATGAGCAGCCCGCCCGCATCGACACCAGCGATGCCCAGATGCAGTTTTGGATGACGCACCCCCAGCGCACCGCCCGCGCCGTGCGGGCCGAGGTGCCGCCACGCCTCGACGGCGTCATCGACGACGCAATCTGGCTGCGCGCACCCGTACACGAGGGATTCACACAGAACGACCCGGATAACGGCGAGCCTGCGACGCAACGCACCACCTTTCAGGTGGCCTACGACGACGACGCCCTCTACATCGCCGGCATCTGCTACGACACCCATCCCGACAGCATCACTACGCGGCTGGCGCGGCGCGACGAGTGGCGCGAACGCGACCTGTTCGAGATCAACCTCGACCCCCACCACGACCACCAGACGGGCGTTTACTTCGTCGTGGGACCCTCAGGCTGGATCGGGGACGGGATTATCTACAACGACGACGACTTCGACGATAGCTGGGACAGCGTGGCCGAAGTGAAGACGGCGCGGCGCACTGACGGCTGGAGCCTGGAGTTGAAGATCCCGTACCACGTCCTGCGCTTTGGCGAGAAGGAGAGCTACACTTGGGGGATCAACGTCTTTCGCAAGATCTCCCGCCGCGCCGAGTGGTCGCAGTGGAGCTTCAAACCTCGGGGCGTCAGCGGCTACGTCTCGCGCTTCGGCCATCTCGAAGGGATCGAAGGCATCCGGCCGCAGCGCAGCCTCGAGATATTCCCCTTCGCGCTAGGCCGCAGCACCCTGTCGCCGGGAGACAGCGGCAGCGATCACGACCTGTTCTCCTCGGCCGGCCTCGACTTGCGCTACGGCCTGTCGTCGAATATCTCTCTCAACGCCACCATCAACCCGGACTTCGGCCAAGTCGAGGGGGACCCGGCCGTGCTCAATCTGGGCGTCTTCGAGACCTTCTTCCGCGAGCGTCGGCCCTTCTTTTTGGAGGGCATCCAGATCTTCGAATCGCCGACGCCATTCATTGTCGGCATCCGCCGGCCCACGCGCCTGTTCCACTCGCGGCGCATTGGCCGGCCACCCTCGCGCTTTGACCTGCCCGAAGACAGCAACGAGGTGGACCGTCCCGACAACACCACGATCCTCGGTGCCGTCAAGGTCTCGGGCAAGACCGCGGGACGCACGGCCTTTGGCCTGCTCAACGCCGTCACCGGCCGGGAGGAGGCGCTCATTGACCAGCGCATTATCAACGCCGAGACCGGCCTAGCCGACACGGTGCGCCGCACCGTCGAGATCGAGCCGATCACCAACTACTTTATCGGTCGCGTACAACAGGATCTGCTCACCAACTCCACCGCCGGAGCCCAACTCACCGCGGTCAACGGCCGCGGCCTTGACCCGGCCTACGTCGGTGCCGGCGACCTGCACGTCAAGTGGTGGGAGAACGCCTACCGCCTCTACAGCCGGCTCGCCGTCAGTCGCGCCGGGCAGGAAGAGCGCGACACCGGCTGGGAGGGCGCGCTCTACTTTCAGAAGACCGGCGGTGCCTTCGGCGGCCAAGCGTACGTGGACGCGCAGTCGCCCGGCTTTGAGGCCAACGACCTCGGCTTTATGCGGCGCAACGACCGCATCCAGGCCGGCACCCACATCCGTTACGAGAAGCTCGACCCCTACTGGTTCGCCCGCCGCTCCGGGTTCAACTTCA
>JAPOYQ010000066.1 GCA_026706505.1 Gemmatimonadota bacterium | reverse complement strand
GGAGATCATCCTTTTATAAGCAAGGAGACGGCCTTAATTCTTAGAAGGACGATTCGAGCGGACATCGAAAAAATTGCCAGCAGAATCCCAAGCGATTTTGCCGTGATAGGCTCTCTGAGCGAGGAAATTCTCCGTCGCCTCCAAAACGAGGCCAAAGCTTCGAGAAATCTAACGACCGACTTCAAGAAAGACCTGCCGTAGTCGGTTTTGCACCTTATAGTATGCTCTGATGGGTTCAATGGCACTCTAGCGCGACAGCGCCATCCGCGCGCGGCTGCGCGGCGACGAGGTGGTGGCGATGGATAACTTCGGCACGGATCTGACCTTTTTCCCGCCGTTTGATTGATCATAGAAGCCGTCCTTGATCACGGCGTCCATGCAGTTGTAGAGTTGTTCGAGGTGACTGAGCTCAAAGCCGCCGGCCGTCATTTTGCGAATCGGCTCGCCGTCGCCGTACCCGATAATTGTCACTGCGTCCGGTAGTGGGCGACGGCGTCGTCGTCCAGCGCAATCCCGAGCCCATTTCCACGGGGCACGACAAAGTGTCCTGAAGCGAATTCCAGCGAGCCCCCGATCAGGTCGTTTTCGCGCACGAATGGCAGTTCGTCGCAGGGCAGCAGATCGTTGGTCAAGGTCGCTTGCAGATGCGCCGAGAAGGCGGCCTGAACCCCTAGACACAACCCCCCGGTCTGCAGCCAGATCGGGCAACCCGCTGTCTCGGCGATGGCGGCGCTCCGCTTCACGGGAGCCACGGTGCCGCTGAGGTTGAAGCAATCCACGGCGTCCGCCTTGACCGCGCAGAGAACGGCGTACGGGTCGATGAGGTGCAACGCCTGCGGGATGTCGGTCTTGTGGCGCAGCAGCGAATACCACGCGTAGTTGACGTTGATCTTCTCTACCGGATCCTCGAAGCATTCAATGTTGTAGGGCGTCAGTTCCCTGGCGAGGCGGACCGCCGTGGTGGGATATTTGAATCCGCAGTTGGGATCGACGCGAATGGCGTAGTCCACTCCCGCCGTCGCTTCTGCGATCAACTCCGCCTGGCGCACAATGTCGGCCGGATGCGCCTTGAGCTTGTGAACAGTGAACCCGAGAGTTGCAGCTCTTTCCGCCTCTCTGGCGGTCTCCTCCGGAGGCAGGTGGGGCGACCAGTACGCGACAGGTACTTCATCGCGTACCTTGTCGCCCATCAACCTCCACACTGGAACTCCTTTGGCTTGGGCGACAATGTCGTACAGAGCGCACTGCCACGGCTCGCTGGCGCGCTCCAGAGCCATACCCAGCGGATCTTTGCCGATGAGTCCATCCGCTTGTGGCTGCACTGCGCGGCACGGCTGCCAGATCTCCCCCAAGCCGATCAGGCCTTCGTCCGTGTGGACCCTCGCAATGGTGTGCTCCCAGTCCGCGTGGCCGACGTTGCGGATGGGGGCGATGTAGGGGACGTCCACTTCGATGAGTTCGATGTTGGTAATTTTCATAAATACCTCCCGTGAGACCGCCGTTTGAATCTCACGTCTAAATCAGGCAAAGTACTCCTCGTCGTCCCGCAGCGCATTGCGGTGCGGCAGATATTCGACCACCAACTCCACATCCACCAGGGTCACCGGGTGAACGAGCTGGGCGTCTTTCTCCACGACCTCCACCTCTACTGTATTTATCCCCCGCTGGGGCAGGCGCTGGATCTGCTTGAGATCGATGTGCAGCCGGTATCCGTTGACCGCGTAATCCGGCCTGGAGCGCAACTGGTAGGTCCAGTCGGCCTTGCGCCACGCGGTCTCGGGTATTTCACCGCCATTCCACTTCAGCCTGATTCGATCCTCGTACGTCAGGTGTTGCAACATCAGGCGCAGCTCGCAGCGCCACAACTCACCGGCTTGGTCCCGGCCGGCCACGTCGTCGCTCACTTCGAGCGTAAACGACCGCGCTGGATCTCCGCACGGCAATTCGGCTGGTAGCTGTTCGGTTAGGCCATGGGTAGGGGCTGACTTGGGATTGATGGGGATGCCGAGCTGGTACCGCTTGTCGAGATTGTCCAGCAAGTCTGGATGCCCCATAAACCTCAGCCTTCCAGCCGCTTCGTCATCGTATGGATAGCGCTTGGGCATTGGGTAATACGTGTGGAAGAACACGCCGCGGACCCCAGCGGCATAGGCATTGGCTGCAGCGGCCCGCACTGTCGGCCGGGAAAGCTCGGGGTTATTGGTCGATTCCATACCCGCCAGCACCCGCACATCCCGACCTTCGGCGGCGGCGACAACGGCCCGCAATCCAGTGGTGTCGTTGGCAAAACCACCGACGACCTGCATACAGATCAGCGCGTCGACGATCTCCTCCTTGATCCAGGTCTCCACGTCCATCCCCATGCGCTTATTGCCGTCCAAGGTCGCGCCTATGCGGACCACCAACCGCTTGGGACGACCTTGCTCTGCGGCGGCTCGGTCGCAGACCCGGCGTATTTCCCGCATCCACTCGGTCAAGGTCTCGGTGTGCTCGGCGACCTCCCCGCGGCCGATAAACGGCGCGTAGTCGTTCATGTTCAGTTCAATGCCGTCGCCGGGGTAATCCCCGACCAACTCGGCGATTACCGCCAGCCGGTCCGCCCGTACTTCGGGGACGGCAAAGGACAGCCGGTTGGGGTTGTCAAAGCGGGCCTCGGGGTACTCGGGCTCGTCGCCGACCTGCCATTCGGGATGCTCGGTGGTGAAGTCGGCCACCCGGCAATTGGTGACGCGGTCGTGCGGCGTGTGAATCATGTTCAACAGCAGGCTGGGCAGAAACTGGAAACCGCGCTGCTGTGCCCGCTGGCACACGAGCATGAGCGGGTCAATGCCCTGTTCGATCATCAGCCTGGCGTTGTGCGCCGCCCGCCACCAAATATCGTGGTCGGTCAGGTCGACGTTGTGCCCCCAGCGCTCGCCCACCTTGGTGGCGTAGAGCAAAACGCTGCAATCGCCCACGGCATAGGTGATGGTGTCAATGCCGAGGTCGACTAACTCGTCGATGGGTTCTAGGTACTGCTTGGTCCCCATGGGCGGCTCGTACAGGTACACGCTTGAATGACGGCCGTCGGTGTAGAACATCACCTCGTGGGTCTTGCTCATGATCGTCCTCCTCGTCTCTTGCCTGGCGCTACGACCTCCTGACCTCACAGCGCCAATCCGGTTCGTCAATAGGTGCAATTAACCCCAGCCGGGCGGCGCGATCAAGTCCCTTTGGCAGGATATTGACTGACCATAGACAATGCCCTATGCTTGGCCATTCACCTCCCCAAATAATTGAGGACGCCCATGATCACCGATAAGCAATTGGCCCAGTACGAAGAGCAGGGCGCCGTGACCATCGACAGCCCCTTCACCACCGAGCAGTTGGACAGAGCGGAGGCGGCGTGGGACCGCTTGCGCGACAACGGCGGTGCACCGTACGAGGATCCGGATTACATCGAAGTTATCCAGCACCCGTACTTTGAGGAGGTGGCCAAAAAGCTGCTGCGCGCCGATGCGGTCCATCTGTGGTGGGGCTTAGCCCCCCACGAGCGGGCCCCGGCTTCAGCGCCGTACGACGATCCCCGCCAGCAGTGGGCGCGTGGGTGCCACGTGGACATCCAGGCCACGCTGGAGGATTTTGAGGCCACCCCCCGCCGGATGCGGGCCGAGTTGTGGTTCTGGCTCAACGATGTGCCCGCGCACCGCGGTGCCATGCGCATCCTGCCCGGCAGCCACCGCTCCATCATGGCGCATTGGAGTCGGGTCCTCCGGCCCGAGCACAAAGCCGAACTGCCCCGCGTGCACGGCCTGCGACCGGCTCCAGTCCCGTCGTCTGCGTCCGCTTTTCCCGAGTACATCCCAGACTTGGGCGAAAAGCCTTGGCTCGAGTGCGAGCCCATCCCCGCAGTGGCGCGCCGGGGACAAATTCTGGTGCTCTGCAGCGCTGGACTGCACTCGGCCTGGCAGAACGAGGACACTGTGCCCCGCAAAGCCATGGGCACCTCGTGGATCGCCGCCGGCGTGTCGGGCGGCCTGCCCAAGAACCAGCGCGACGCCCTGATGGACTTCTTCCCCCGGCTGCGGCGCCAACTGCGCCCGGACCGCGCTCACATTGTGCCGGATCACTTCGACTGGCTCTTTGAAAGCGACTACGATCCGCGTTGGCCGGAGACTTTTCCGCCCTCCCATTGAGCAGTTGGCTAACGCCGACCGCCGCCGCAGTCGGCCTCCTATTCTCGTCACCCTTTGGTGCATTGGCGATGGATCGCATTTCCACGGCAACTGGAGCGTGGCCCATGTATCGCGGCGACACCCGCCTCACGGGACGGGCCGTCCTGCCAGGGGCCATGCGCAAAGCGCCCGTCGTGGCTTGGCAATACCCGATTGAGGGGGGCGAAGTGTGGGCGGCCGTACACGCGGCAACTAGCTCCTCGCCGGCGACGAGCGCTGGGCCCGAGCAATTCACCCCGCCCCACCTTCGCGCTGCCGAGGACCGGCAATGGGGCCTTGGGCCCCGCTTGGTCGATCTGTACGGCAACGGCCAGTTGGTGCCCGATCCGGGTCGGGCGGTCGCGCTGGTGCCTGAGGTCCCCGGGCTGCAGACAGTTGAATTTCCA
>JAPOYQ010000388.1:2377-4601 GCA_026706505.1 Gemmatimonadota bacterium | reverse complement strand
CTGTCGGGCACCATAACTCGATCCAGTTCGGCCCCGCTCTCCACGTCGAGCTTGACGATTGCGCGGTCGGACGTGTGCACTACCCAGATGCCGTCGGCGACTCGCACCACGCCGTGCGCGCGCCCGTAGGGCAGATCCAGCACGTGCTCGACCGACCAGCCGGCGATCTTGACTTTGCTCAGCGTCTGGCTCTTGAGGGTGGTGATCCACACGTGGCCCTCTTCAAACGGATCATACTCCATCCCGTGCACCCCACCCCCACCGGGCACCGGATAGCGATTGCGGGTCGCGCCAGTGGCCGGATCAACTTCGAAAATTTCTCCCGCGCCTTGCTCGGCGTCCGTGGGCCGTGCGGGCCGCCAGAGCGTACCCGCCCCGTTGGCCGCCAGCCACAGCGAACCCCCTCCCCAAGCCATACCGCTGGTATTGGATGACTCGCTGGGAATATCGCGGATCAGGCGGGTGACGCCATATTCAGACGGCTCGGCGATTTCGATCAGCGCCACCCGGTCGGTAATTTGGTCGGTAATCCACAGTCCTTCTTCTACTACTTGCAGCGCGTTGGGCACCCCGTAGGGGGCGCGGAAGAGATTCTCTATGCTTCTACTCATCGTCGTCTTTGTCTCCTGAGTTAGTTGTCCCACTTCAACAATACCGCCATCGTCTCGCCCAACCGATTGTAGAGCAAGTCGAAGGCCGCTGCCGCTTCGGTGTAGGGGAAGCGGTGGGTGATCATCTTGGCGAACTGGATTTGGTCCGTAGCCAGCAACTCTAACGTACGCGCCGATCCTTCGGGCCGTCGGCTGGCGTCGAGGTAGCTGCCTATGAGGCGCTTGCCCATGATTTTTTCCGAATAGAGCGGCAGGGGTTCGTTCTCGTACAGGCCCAGCACCTGCAAGAGGCCGCCGCTCTTGAGCATGTCCTGCGCCTCGGCAAAAGCCTGCGCCCCGGCCCGGCCGCCCACGGCTTCGACCACGATGTCGGCACCCCTCCCGTCCGTCAACTCCAAGACCTGTGCGACAGAATCGTCGGTGCTGGCGTCGATCACCTCATCGGCTCCTAACTCGCGCGCCAGTTCGCAGCGCAAAGGCAAGGCGTCAATCCCAATGACGCGCCCCGCGCCCTGTGCCTTGGCCGCCTGCATACAACCGCTGCCGACCAAGCCCTGCCCCTGAATGACCATGACGTCGTCCGGCCCGGCCCCAGTCTCCCACATCCACAGGACCGAGCTGGTTCCCAGCGGCCAGAAGGTGCCCGCCTCGGGCGACAGACCCTCAGGTAAGCGCACGGCCGCAGGCTGGTGCCGACTGGCCGCGACTTCGACCACTACGTATTCGGCGTGCGGCGCGAGAGCCGCGACCAAATCGCCGGTTTTGAACTCTTCGACCTCCGCGCCCACCTCTGCGACCCGGCCCACCAACGAGTAGCCCATGGAGCGGTGGTCGATCGCCTCTTCGCGCACGTAGCGCCGCCAAATCTCCGAGCCTCGGCTGATTAGCGAACATTCGGCGCGAATCAAAATCTCGGTCGGAGCAATGGCCGGGGTCTCGACCTCTTCTACCACGATGTTATAAGCCCCTGCGGGCTTGGCGATGCGTTTCATAGACGGCCTCCTCGCGGACAATATGGCAAAAATACTGCGTGGGAACCAACCCAGTGCAGCGCGAACAAAAAAACCGAGCGCACCCACTAAGGTGGGGTGCGCCCGGCTGTACTCTCAGAAGCTATGCCGCCGAAGCGACTGTGCTTCTGACCAGGTAGTCGATCACCTGGAGTTGATCAAGTGATCAACCTCCCTGCGGTACGATTACAACTCAATGGACCACCTCCTTTCGCTTGTGCGCGCCTCATATCCATACTCCAACTCTGCGCGTCGTTGCGGCCAATTACAAAGTCGGGCTGGCTCGCTCGCATAGCCTCGAGCCTCAGCGTAGCGGCAACAGAGGCTTTAGGCCCCTGAACCCGTCTCGCGTTTAATATGACAAACGCCGCAGAACCATGTCAAATGCTTTTTATTTTCACCGGCTGTCCGCTAGCGGCCGAGGCCCATGCTGCTTCGGTCAACTCAATGACCCGCAGGCCGCATTCGGGGGGCACCTGCACTTGGTCGCGGCCGAGAATCGCGTCGATGAAATTCTGGTCGGGCGTCGTCGAGCCGGGCAAGTTATTTACTTCGTACACCTCGTTGCTGTGCTGCGTCTTGTAAAAGATCTGTCCCCGGCGG
>JAPOYQ010000388.1:0-2367 GCA_026706505.1 Gemmatimonadota bacterium | reverse complement strand
ATAGACCACGGCCTTGGTCCCCCAGATGGTGATGTCCTCCCAAATCCCGCTGGCCGGCGAGTTGCCCACCACCGCAATAGTCCCCAGCGCGCCGTTGCCAAAGCGCAGCGACAGCGCCGAGTTGATGTCCACCTCAGAGTCTAAATACTCCATATAGGCCTGCACCTCCGCCACCTCCAGCCCGGTCATCCACAACACAATGTCCAGTAGGTGGCTTCCCGAATCGTTGAGCTGTCCGCCGCCCGACAGCGCCATTTGCTGCCGCCACAGCCCAATCGTCCCCTGATACCACTTCTGGTCTTGGAGCGCCGATATAAACTGGATATCCCCCAATTCCCCGGCCGCGATCTGATTGCGCACATAGCGGTACTGCGCCTGCAAGTGCCGCTGATAGGAGATCATCACGAGCTTTCCGGTCTCCTCGGCTTTGGCGATAACTTGGCGCGCGTGATCGACAGTACAGACCATCGGCTTTTCGGTCAGTACGTGCAGCCCTTTGTCCAGCGCGGCCATAATCTGCTCAAAGTGCAATGTGTGGGGCGTGGAAATCTCTACCGCATCCAGTTCGACTTGCTCCAGCATCTCTTGGTAGTGGGTAAACTCCGGCAACTCCGCGGCCTGTGAGTGGCGCTCTTTGGCTCGCTGCAGACTGGCCTGATCCACATCGCACAAAGCCACCACTTCGGCCTCGGGGATGTCGAGCACTCGCCCTAGGTGCCCGCTGGCATTTCCACCACAACCGATAAATCCCACGCGAATTTTGTCCATCTTCCTCTCTTTTCCGTCTGGTTGAAGAGGTCGCCGGTGATTAGTGCACCTCGGCTCCCGTCGCGATGTCCTGCTCCGGCCCGACTAGCACGAGATTCCCATCGCCGTCTTCGGCTGCCAAGATCATCCCTTCCGAGACAATGCCTCGCAGCTTGGCTGGTTTGAGGTTGGCGACCAAAATTACCTTCCGGCCCGGCAACTCCTCGGGCTGATACCACTGGGCGATGCCGCCGACCACCGTGCGCGTCTCGTCGCCTAGGTCGAGCGTCAGTTTGAGGAGTCTGTCGGCACCTTCCACCTTTTCGGCGGCTTTGACCTCGGCGACGCGCAATTGCACCTTGGAAAAATCTTCGATCGAAATCTGTTCCACTTGCGGGACCTCTTTCTTTGATGGCGCTTGTGGCGTCTGTCGCTTGGGCTTTCCAGTCTCCGACTTGGGGAACAGGATATCCGCTTCCGCCGGTATTTTCGTCCCAGGCGCGGCCCGGCCCCAAGCCTCTAGGTCAGCGAACGCATACGATCCCAACCCCAGATCTGTCCGCACCTGTTGCGCCTTGCTCGGCATGGCCGGCTCCAACAGCACCGAGACGATGCGCAGCCCCTCTGCAATATTGTAGAGCACCGTTCCCAACCGCTCGCGCCCATCTGGGTCTTTGGCGAGCTTCCACGGAGCCTCGTCGTTGAAGTAGCGATTGAGCTGCCGCACGAACTGCATCACCGTCTCCAGCGCCTCGAAAATCCGCAACCGGCCCACCAAAGACCGCACCTGCCCCACCAGCGCAGTGCCCGCTGCAATCAACTCCTCGTCGGCTTCCTGCTGCGACGGGGCAGGCAAAACGCCCTCGGTATGCCGCGTGAGCAAGGCGCGGACGCGGGAAAGCAAATTGCCCAAGTCATTGGCCAAATCCGCGTTGTAGCGTTCGACCAAGAATTGTTCCCCAATGGAAGAGTCTTGGCCGTACACCGTGTCCTTGAGCAAGTAGTAGCGCACGGCGTCGGTGCCGTATTTTTCCGCCATTTCAAAGGGATCAATGACGTTGCCCAAGCTCTTGCTCATCTTCTGCTCGTCGTCGTGTCCCTTCAAGAAACCGCCGACATTGAGGTGTTGATACAGCGGCACCCCAGCCGCTTTGAGCACGGTCGGCCAAAACACCGCGTGGGGCTTGAGAATGTCCTTGCCGATTAGGTGTTGGGCCACCGGCCAATACGCGCGGTAGCGCGCGTCGTCGGGAAAACCAAGCGCGGAAGTGTAGTTGATCAGGGCATCGACCCACACGTACGCCACGTGCTCGGCATCCCACGGCAACTCAATGCCCCAGGGCACCCGGCCTTTGGGCCGCGAAATCGACAGGTCGCCGATCGGCTCGCCGAGCAGGGCCAGCACCTCGTTTCTGTACCCGGTGGGACGGACAAAATCCGGGTTATCGCGGATGTAGTCGCGCAGCCAATCGCGGTACTTTTCCATGCGAAAGAAGTAGTTGCCTTCGCGGCGACGCTCCGGTGCACGCAGATGATCGGGGCACTGGCCGTTGACCAGCTCCTTATCGGTGAGAAAGCGCTCGCAGCCGACGCAGTACAGCCCCCCGTACTCGTCGTAGT
>JAPOYQ010000874.1:1377-4603 GCA_026706505.1 Gemmatimonadota bacterium | reverse complement strand
GGCGGTGGATGCGTCTCCGAGCGTGCGCATTTTCGACTTGGCGGGTCGGGAAGTGGCGGTGCTGATGCCGTCTGGTAGGGATGTATTGCAGTCGTTTAATTGGGATGGATTGGATGCGTCGGGTGAGCGAGTGGCACCGGGCGTATACGTGTGCCGCATTGCTGCGGGAGCCGATGCCGGACAGGGGGAAGTAATGCGTACCCTAGCCGTAGCCTATTGAGGAATGTCATGACTGTCGCTCCAGCGGTGTATCGCGATCAGAAGTGGATCATCTCGCCCTTTGGCGACCTGTTCTTTTTTATTGGCACGCCGCTTTTGTGCTTGGTGACCATGTTGCCATTGCGGGCCGTGTTCGACTCGCAGACCATCGCCTTCTACGCGCTGGCGCTGTTTGCCACCGGGCATCACTTGCCGGGTTTTATGCGCGCATACGGCGACCCAGAGCTATTTAGCACCTTCAAGGAGAAGTTCCTCGTCGCGCCTATCGTCGTGCTCATCGTGACGGCGCTGGCGCAATTCAATACCCTGCACGGGCTTTTCCTGATGGTGCTAGTGTGGGAGATCTGGCACCTCTTTATGCAGCACTATGGCATCATGCGGATCTACGATGCCAAAAACAAGATCTTCTCCAAGCTCGACGCCCGGCTCGACTGGCTGTTGACCTTGTGTGCCTTTGCAACAGTGGTCATCTATAGCCCCGAATACTTCCACCGCATCCTCGACCACAACCAGCGGGTCGGCGTGCCCTTCCTGTCGGCCGAATTGACGTTCCTGCTCAAAAAGGTGCTGTTCTATGTTACGATGACCGTGCTCGCGGCCTACTTGGCCAACATCGGCCGGCGGGCGATCACCGGTCAGAAGATAAGCCTGCCCAAAATCGCGGTGATGGCGACCACGGTATTTATCATCTATTACGGCTGGATCCATATCAACGACCTCGTCATTGGCTACGCAGCTTTTGCCGTTTTCCACGATATCCAGTACTTCGCCATCGTCTGGGTCTACAACAACAACCTAGTCAAAAGGCAGGAGCGAACTACCAAGCTCCTGCGCACCTTTTTCACTACGCGCACCTTGCCGATACTGGTCGCGTACGTGCTGGTGTGCTTCGCCTACGGCAGCATCAACATGATGGAGGGCTTTCTCAAGTCCGAGCAGGCGATCAAAATGGTCGAGATCTTCGTCATCACCTCGACGCTTTTGCACTACTATTTCGACGGGTTTATCTGGAAAATCCGCGACCGCAAAAACCAAGCCAATCTGGGGATCAACGCCGAGGAAGGGTCCAACCGCATTGGATTGCAGACATTGCCGAGCGGCTTGGTCTCGTACTTCCGCGAAACGGGCCGACAGTTGGCCTATTTCGCAGTGCCGGTGGTGGCGCTCTCGCTTTTCCAGTTTTACTGGACGGCCGACGAGGCCGAGGCGCGGGAGAAGATGGTCGAATTGTTCCCGGACTTGGCTGGTGCCCACAACAACCTCGGCGTCTTCTACGCGCGGCAGGGCGATTGGGAGAGGGCTGCCGGCGAATATCAGCGGGCGCTAGAGTTGGATGCGGGAGCCTATGAGGCGCACAAGAACCTCGGCTTACTCTACGCGCGACGGGGGCTACGGGACGATTGGGAAAAGGCGCATATGCACTACCAGCAGGCAATCGACCATAAGCCGCGCTACGTCGAAGCGCTCAACGCGCAGGGGTTGATCTTTTTGCAGCGGGGCGAGTTCGCTAGGGCAGAAGAACGCTTCCGCGAGGCCCTTGATGAGTTCGACTACGCCCCGGCGTACAACAACCTCGGTACGGCCTATTTGCAGATGGGAGACTTCCCGCAGGCGATCTCCGCCTACGAAAAAGCCGTCGCGCTCGACCGAGCCGACGCCTCGCACCACTTCAACTTGGGGTTAGCTTTGCAGAAGGCCGGAGAGAACGAGCAGGCGGTTGCCGCGTTTGCCTCGGCGCTCTCTTTAGAGCCTCGCCACGTCAAAGCTTATTTGAGCATGGCGCTTTCCTACCAGCGGCTGGGTCACCTCGCCGAGGCGCGGCAGGCGTTGCAGCAGTTGTTGGCGGTGGACCCGAACCACGCCACGGCAGCGCGGCTATTGGCCCGGTTGTAAGCGGTGATTCTGCCTAATGACGATGCGCTTGGTGGCCTTCGGTCGCTAGCGCGAGGGGATAGACGGCCAAACGTTCTAAGGCCGAGGCGTCTTCGCGGACCCGGTACACTCTATTAATCGGTATCTCTGTAAAGGTTTGCACTGTGCCCGACGGCCAGTGCAAAGTCAGCTCGTCGAGTACTTCAGCTTCCCCCAATCCGATCTCCTGTTGTAAGGTCGAAGCCCCAAAACTCGCGCCCGTGCCGACGAGGATGTGGATCGTCCGCGTCCCAGCGTGGGCTTGAATCCGCGTCCCAATCCCGGCTCGATTCGACTTGGTCCCCTCCAGTTTGAGGGTGATCCAATGGTTGCCGTGTCCGGGATTTTCAAAGAGCACGTTGGTGTACACGTCTCCCGAATAGGCTCCACCGACCACCGCATAGATGTCCTGATCGCCGTCGTTGTCGATATCGCCGAAGGCCACGCCATGCCCTTTTTGCAGGTGTCCGAAGCCACCGGAGGTAGTTACATCTTCAAAACGCTGACCCGAGGCGTTGCGGAACATGCGGTTGGGCATCAGCGAACGGTAGTCGGGGTCGCCGGTGCCAGCGTAGAAATCGAGCCAGCCGTCGTTGTCGAGGTCGCCGAAGTTGCAGCCCATCGTATAGAGGACCTTGTCACTGTGGGTCTGGCGGGCCATGTCGGCGAAGGTACCGTCGCCTTGGTTGCGGTAGAGGCGGGGAGGTTCGCCTTTGTGCGGCAGTCCCATGTAGTCGGCGGCTACATCGCCGGCGTCGGCCTTGTAGCCGGAGACGAATAGGTCGAGCCAGCCGTCGTTGTCGTAGTCCCAAAACCACACCGGAAAGCTGAACGTCGGCTGACTCACGCCAGCGCGGGCGGTTATATCGGAGAAACGCCAGCGGCCATTGGAGTCTGGCCCATCGTTGTGGAAAAGTAGATTGGGCTGTCCGAGGCGGGAAATGTAGAGATCGGGCCGGAGGTCGTTGTCGATGTCGCCCCAAGCCACTCCTTTAACGAAGCCATCGACGTCTAAGCCGACTTCTGCCGCTACATCAACAAAGGTTCCGTCGCCTTGATTGCGGAACAGCTCACAGGGATGATGCTCTTCGGCAGA
>JAPOYQ010000874.1:0-1367 GCA_026706505.1 Gemmatimonadota bacterium | reverse complement strand
GGACTCGTTGCCCACGAACAGGTCGAGCCAGCCGTCGTTGTCAAAGTCAGCCCAGGCCGCCGTCTGCGTGGGGTGCAAAGTGAGCAGCCCAGCCGTTTGGGTTACGTCGGCGAAGGTGCCGTTGCCTTGGTTGCGCAATAGCGAATTGGGGTGGAGTCCGTCGGCACCAAACCAGCCGCCGCGCAGGACCAGCACATCGGCGAAGCCGTCGTTGTCAAAGTCCGTCTGTACGGCGTTGAGGCCGCCAACTAGGCCGCTCAAGCCGGCGGCAGCAGTGCGCTCGGCAAAGGTTCCGTCGCCTTGGTTGCGAAAGTAGCGCAGGGGATCGTCGAGGCCCCAAGAAGTGGCGATGATGTCGAGGAAGCCGTCGTTGTCAAAGTCTTCCATAATGCCGCCTCCGGCCAAGCCGAGGACATTCAACCCCAAGGCGGGAGCCCGGTCGGGGAAGCGGCCTATATCGGCGTCAGCGGAGAAGACCTCCGGGGGAATGAGATGAGCGACAGGTACTTGGTGGGGGTACTCGCCTACGGTCATATAGGCGATGTTGAGCAACCAGCGAGAAGTCAGGTTGTAGGGCGTCTTTTCTAAGATTGCTCGGTAATAAGCAATGGCTGCACGCGATCCATCTTGTAGCTTATGGACCCCTTCGGCTGAGATGGGTAGCAGGCAGGAAGCGAGGTTGTGGTCGTCGATACAGTTTTGCTGCTCGCCGAGACGCAGATAGGCGAGGGCGATCATCTCTTCAAGGCTCGGGCGGGTGCGGAAGCGGTGGGCGGCGGCTTGCTCGCGCACCTGCTTGAACAGGGTGGCTGCCTCGGCAGATGCGCCGGCGCGCAGCAACTCTTTGGCTAGTTCGACCTGTTGGCTGAGCTGTTGCACGGGGTCGTCTGGTGCGGGCTGACGGCGCAGCCAGTCAACGCGGTGCTGGCTCAAATAGATGTTGTCCTCGGCGTTGGCATCAGCGGCGAGGGCGGCAAGTTGCTCGGCCATGTGCTGAGTGCCGGGAGTCTGGTAGGGATCGGCAACGCAACTCGCTAGCGCGAGGACCAAAAAGGCGAGGGCGCAGGGGTTCATAAGGGTATAAGTCGGAAGATTAGACGATTTTTATTTGAGCAAGGTTAGTTGTTTGGTGGCTAAATAGCCTCCGGCTCGCAATCTGTAGAAATAGATGCCGCTGGCGACTGTGTGTCCGGCGTCGTTGCGCCCATTCCACTGGGTGCGATAGTATCCAGCGGCGAGATGCCGTGCGACCAAGGTGCGGATCTTTTGGCCTATCGCGTCGTACAGGGTCAATTCGACGGCGGCCGGGGTCGCTAGCTGGAATTCGATGGTCGTGGCTGCATTGAAGGGGTTGGGGTAGTTCTGGG
>JAPOYQ010000127.1:4290-4621 GCA_026706505.1 Gemmatimonadota bacterium | reverse complement strand
CGCTCGAACCAGAGCAGCACGGTGTTGGCCTTGAACAGCGCCGGATGGGCTGGGTCCAAGTAATTCAACGCAACCTCGTAGGGATCTTGCTGGGGAGCAAGCGGCCAAGCGTCGCGCCACTCCTTGGTGCTGCGGCGCATCGCCTCGTTGACTTGCTCTGCACTCTCGGCCATGGAACTGCTCTGCGATCAATCGGTGGAGGTGCGCCTTTTATCACAGTGGGTAGTGGGATTCGACCGGCACTTGGTTGATTTGGTGCCTGGAGTCCCCGTGAGGCATTGTCCAGTGCCTCAATCGAGCTTGCAGGAACCACTAATGCGGAGGTATGCTT
>JAPOYQ010000127.1:0-4280 GCA_026706505.1 Gemmatimonadota bacterium | reverse complement strand
GGTATGCTTTTCCTCATCAGAAATTCATACTTTGCCAATATGCACATTTCCGAGAGAGGCCAGATCACCATTCCCAAGACGCTGAGGGATCAGTACGGCCTACACCACAATGTCGAAGTTCAAGTCGAGCCTGCCCCGGAGGGCATCTTGATTCGCAAGCGATCTACAGCTCAGCATCCCGTCGACCGAGTTTACGGCGTTCTCGGCGTTGGAGGCAGCACTGACGTCTATTTGGAGCGGATGCGCGGCAGGTGATTACCGCAGTAGATACGAGCGTTTTATTGGATGTCTTTTTGCCGGATGACGAATTTGGCGAGCAGTCGAGGTCATGGCTGCGGGCAGCTTATGACGCTGGGGCAGTTCTTGTAAGCGACATCGTTTATGCGGAGTTGGTTCCGGCGTTCCGCGGACGATCTGCTCTTGATCGTGCCCTAGGGGAGATAAACGCCAGAGTTTCCCACCTGAACACGGCAATGGCTTACGAAGCCGGATTGCGCTGGCAGCGCTACCGTCAAGCAGGAGGGTCTCGCGAGCGCATCATCACTGACTTCTTGATTGGAGCACACGCCGCTTCCGTTGCGGAGTCTTTTCTGACCCGTGATCGTGGGTTCTACGAAACCTACTTTCCGGAACTGAAGCGGAATTGAGCGAGCATAGCCGGATCTTGGCCTGCTACTCCGCCACCGACCGGCTCACCCGCTGTAAGGGGTGCAGAGCACCCTCCTCGCCGATGATGTACTCCGGGAACTCAACGTCGTAGTTGCCCAAGCTCGCAGCCTCGGCATCGGTGCGGGTGCCGCTCACCATGCCCAAGGTTCCGTAGGTGCGCAGGCCCATCCGGGCCTTGAGTTTCGGGCTCGCTTCGTCCAGCACCTCCTGCAGGCAGGTGATCCCCCAGTTTTCCTGCTGGCGCATCCATGGCAGGCAAAAGAAGGTGGAGACGTGGCGGCGAGGATGGCCTTCCGGGTTGGCCGCCGCGCCGTGCCAGACCCGCCCGTCCCAAGCGAAGACGCTGCCGGCGGGCGCCTCGATCTGCACGGCAAGGTCTCGGGGTGGCGCCTCGACCATGTGCTCCGGCGACCAGCGATGGCTGCCCGGTACCACCCAGGTGCTGCCCCGTTCGGGCGTGAAGTCGTCCAGCAGCCAGAACAGATTGCAGATGGCCGGAAAATCCGCCGTGGCCGGCACTTGCCCTTGGTCCCGATGCAGCGGCTGTACGTAAGAGCTCACGCCGTGAAAGAGGCCGCCCGTTAAGCTGGAAACCAGGAAATGCTTGCCCAGCAGATAGCCCGCCAGCGCATCGTTGTCCGGGCGCTCCAATAGGTCCAGAAACACTTGGCCCTTGTTGCCCAGATTCGAGAGCTGCTGCCTCGGCCCCTCCGTTCCCGGCGGCGCGAGTGCCCCCAACGAACGCTCCGCCGCCGCCTGCCGCTCCAGACGCTGCCTAAGCGAATCGACTTCCGCACCGCTCAGCACCCCGGTTAAAAAACACAGGCCGTATTCGGTGAGGTCCGCCCGAGCTTGGTCGATGTTCGACGTCAGCGCAGGCAACGGCAATGGCGTTGGCCCTTCAAGCGGTGGCGCCGCGACGTACTTGGTTTGCCGATGGGCTGCGGATTGCACGGGCGGTATCTCCGATCTTGGTTTGGAGCAGGACGCTATCTTAGTCTTGTTTCTGCAAGTGTGCGCGCTCTGCGGAGAAGGTCTAAAGGGATCACCAGAAACAAGTTATGACTATAAATGGCATAATTCGTGTGATTTATGACTATATATGTCTGTTGTCATATCTCATTTTTAGCGCCAATATTCGCCTCGTTCACAGACACTCTAGGAGAACCACCATGCCAGATATGGCTGAACTGGACCCTGATCGCCTCAAGGCACTGCGTCAAAGAATGAAGTGGTCCCAAGCAAAGCTTGGGGAAAAGGCCAACAGGGTTTCTCCGAGGCAGATTGCCCGGATTGAGAGCGCAGACGGCATCACTCCCGTTCGGGAACACACCCTAACGCAGCTTGCAAAAGCCCTGAAGGTAGATGCCCGCGTGTTGTCGGGGGAAGAGCCTCTCCCCGAAGAATTCTCAGATCCCGTTCCCACCGACGCCTACATCGACCCTAGCCGCCTCCGCACCCTTCGCGGCAGTCGCAATCTGTCCCGCGACAAGCTGGCTGGCCAGTCTGGAGTTTCCGCACGGCAGATCACCCGAATCGAGGGGCAGGAAGGATCCGCAGTTCTTCGCCCCCAAACCCTCGCCAGCTTGGCCCGAGCATTGGACGTAGAGTCCGCAGTGCTGACGGGCGAAAAGCCGCTTCCGCCGAGCCGTCCTCAATCGGATGGCGTTAGATTTAGCGGTCAAATGGGGTCCGCAACGCGATTGGACTACGACCTAGTGAGCCGCCGCTACGGAGTGACCGCGAAGCAGGTCATTGACTTGGCTCCCCTGCTTTTCGCGATGCTGGCAGAGGGTAGCTTGGCGTGGCGGCGAGAAAAGCTGGCACATGTGGACCAAGCTCTGAGCGATCTCCGAAATCTGGCTCGTGAACACTCTCAGCTGTATTTCGCTAGTCTCCATGTAGATATCGACACAGGCTGTAGCATTGAGGAGCGTTCAATTGCGCAAGCCGATGTCCTAGGTGATCTTGCACGAGACGAGGACAATGAGTTAGGAGATTTCTTGGTTGGCGAGGCAACCCCGTTCGCCGACTACATGCGCAAGCTTGCGAATGATATCGACCAACCTGACATCATCAGCTTCGAGGACAGCGATAACTCATTGATTTTGGGTTATCGTCACGAAATCTACGGGGTGGAGCCCTTCCGCCTCTGCGGCAAAGACATCGACGAAATCGCGGGAAACTCCAAGTACGCTCAATGGGCACTCCTTTATGGCGATGCCCGTATCTCCGACATCCCTCAAGCGCTCCTGTCGGAAGAGGCGAAGGATCAACGAATCGAGTGGCTCGAAGATCGGTTGAGTGACGACGTGAAAACGGCGAATGAAGACTGGGAGAGCTTCATGGCTGATATCGAGGTCAAGCTCTGATGGACCGAACCTTAACCGTCACTGATCACGCCGTGCTCAGGTACATGCAGCGCCAGCTAGGGATCGACGTTGAGGCGGTTCGCGAGGACTTGGCCCGTCACTTCGACAATCCGCACAGCAAGCGGCTGCTTGAGTTCGCGGCCGACACCCGATGCAAAATCACTGTGGGCGATGGCTTCACTTACTGCTTCGACGGAGGCGTGATGACCACCTGCTACCCCAAACGCAGCGGTTAGCGGTCAGCGGCTAACCACCGATTAGCCGGGTTATGATGGGCAACTGACCGCATCCGGCGGAGAGCACCACATGGCAGCCAAGCGCAAGCTGCCCACTGGCATCCAGACCTTCCGCACACTTCGGGAGGAAGGGTGCTACTACGTTGACAAGACCGGCTACGCCCTGCGGCTGGCGCAAGACGGTGCGCACTACTTCCTCTCTCGCCCGCGCCGCTTTGGGAAGAGTCTGTTCCTCGACACGCTCAAGGAGTTGTTCGAAGGCAGCGAGGAGCTGTTCCGGGGGTTGGCAGTCCATCAGCATTGGGATTGGTCCGTGCGCCATCCGGTGCTGCGGTTCAGCTTTGCCGGCGGCAGCTTCAAGGCACCCGGTGCGCTTGAAAGAAACCTCGACGAACAGTTGCAGGGGTTCGAGCGGCGCATTGACGGGGCTTCCGGTGCCTCCACCCAGAGCGGGCGCTTCAGGTGGCTGCTGCGGGAACTGCACGAACGCACAGGCCAGCGCGCCGTCGTGCTGGTGGACGAATACGACAAGCCCATACTGGACGCAATCGACGCTCCGGACGTAGCTGAGGACAATCGAGATCTGCTGCGGAGCTTCTACGGGACAGTCAAGGATGCCGACGCACACGTCAGATTCTCCTTCTTCACCGGCGTCAGCAAGTTCTCGAAGGTCAGTGTGTTTTCCGATCTCAACAACCTCACCGACCTGACTCTGCATCCCCGCTATTCGTCGATTTGCGGGTACACGGATGCGGACCTTGACGGGGTTTTCGCTCCCGAGATTGAGGGCTTGGACCGCCAAGCCATCCGTCGCTGGTACAACGGCTACTGCTGGCTCGGCGATGAGAAGGTGTACAACCCATTCGATGTGCTGCTGTTGTTCGAACAGCGCCTGTTCAGGGCCCATTGGTTCGAGACCGGCACCACCGCGTTCCTGGTTGAGACGCTGGTGCAGCCCGGCCCACCGGCCGCCTCGGCTGAACGCACGGTCGTCACCGACCAC
>JAPOYQ010000353.1 GCA_026706505.1 Gemmatimonadota bacterium | reverse complement strand
TCTGGTATTCTGTCTCATCGCCCGAAAAGGGTACGCAGTCGTCGCGGCCAAAACCCGGCACGACCCGGTCAAACGGATCGACCAGTTCCACTTGCAGTGAGCCGCCGCTCGCGTCGGCGTTGATCCACAAAGCATGGGGATCAATGCTCAGTGGAACCGTGGTCGCGACCCCTTGGGAGTCTGTTTTCAGACAGACTAGTCGGTCCTTTTCGATCTTCGCCAGATTGATTCCCCGCTGGGATTTTTCGCCGCCGCGCGGGGGCTCGCCGTGTAGATCGTTTGAGCAGCCGTGATAGACCCATATCTCTTCGTCTAGGACAAAAGGGGCATGTGGGGGATAGACAGATCCACAATCATAGCTGCCCGAGGGGCCGCAGAGCAGAATGGGTTCGCGGTTGCCCGCCCGATGCCAGGTGCGGCCGTCCTTTGAGTAGGTCAATTGAACGTCCATCTGGTTCATCCATTCAGGCATCCAATCTTCGATCTGGTTCTGGGCGATCCACCCCTCATAGAGCGTGTGAAACACGGACAGGAAGCCGATGCGCAAGTCTCGGTATGCCAGCGAACTCATGCCGTAAAACTCGTGGTCCTGAGGGGGATCGAGTTCATCGGGAGCGACGATGATCTGGCGCGGAGTCCAGTTTTCAAAATCACTGCTCTCGGCCATGCAAATGATGCGCACGTTGGGCCGGCCCCGCAGATAGACGACGTAGCGGTGGATTTTGGCATCCCAATAAGCGACCAGATGGGTGTCCGATCCCTCGGGAATGACCGGGTTGAGCCAGCGTTGGGGTACGTCCCAATGGATCCCGTCGGCAGAATACGCCACGCAGACCGGCTGGACAATGCCGGCGAACATCATGTCGCCACTCTGGAACATAAAAAGCATCTTGTAGCGCTTGGCTGGATCGGTTTCAATGGGGTCTTTCATGACGCCGGTCCCAGCTCCCCACCTGAAAAATGGAAAGACCAAGTTATTCTCTTTGCTGCCGCTGTCCTCGAAGAGGTTGAGGATGGGTTTTTCCCAGTGAATCCCGTCTTGGGAGACGGCGTAGGCCAGTCCATCCGCTTGGTCGCCGCGCGCGTCGCTCAATTTTCGCCCCACGCCGTACCACATCTTGAAGATGTTTTCGTCGTCGTCGTACATGACGTTGATGTAGCTGCCGATTAGCCACTCCTCTTCATAGGCTTGATCTTTCTCGATCAGTGGTTGTTGCGAAACCTTTTTTGCGGGGACGACTCCTTTTGCGACGTTGTTGAGACTTTCGATAGACTCATCGTCGATGAACAAAAAGGCCGATTTCTCATCTGTCATGTTATTGCTCCTTAACATTGCCAGAACTAATGGTAGAAGGGTTGTCCTAGCATGGGTTTTTTCTCTGCTTTTCTCCGCACCTATTACCGGCTACAGATCGGGAAGCTATAGAGCGTCCGTAGTCCAAGTCACAGAGGGTGGATTGACGCCGTATTGCTCGGCCCAGTCGATCAGTGCCTGGGGTATTTCATCGACGTTGTAATAGCCGCCCAATAGCTGCCAGTCGATGTCGTTGGTCGCTCGCTGCAATACCCGTTGGTCTGGAGGATCGAGGTATTGATCCGTCTTCATCCAGCGGTAGGCGTAGCCGTAGATTATCACCTTGGAGGTGCGCTGGCTCAAATTGGGTGCCGCGGTGTGGAACGTGCGGTTTTCAAAGAGGATGGCGTCGCCGGCGCGCAATAGCGGATCGACCACCGTCGGCGGATCGACTGCGTCCGTGGGAATAGCTAGGGGGGTCTCATTGAGATGGGTGCCGCGGGCCATCATGGTCATGCCGGAGTTGGGTTCGGCAAAGTCGGTCAGGCAATAGCACACTTTTACGCCAAGGCGCGGCAAGCCGGCTTGTCCCAGATCTTCGGCAATGCCAATATCGCGGTGCCAGCCGCGCCTCGGCTCTGTGGTGTGTGGATCTTGGGGCTTTTTGTAGATCACCGAGGCCGAGTGGAGGTGGATATTGGGCGAGAGCAACTGCACCACTAGGGAAACGGTTGCCGAGTTAGAGACGAGTTGGTCGAACGCTTCTTCTTGGACGACGCCCCGGCGCAATTGCATCTGGATTTCTGCTGGATCGTCGAGGAATGATTGCATCAAGCGATCGCCTGCTTCGGTCAAGGAGGCCACGGTGGCGGCATCAATAGCTTGCGGGACAATGAGAAAGCCGTCGGATTCAAAAGCGCGGCGCTGCGCGTGGGTCAATTGGACGAATTGCATTGTTCCCCCGAATTGAATCTATGGTTAGATCATCGGCATCCTGCTCGCCGAAAAAATAGGGCGTAATTACCCCTCAACCAACTTTTCCTCAAGAGGAGGACATCAAGATGAAAATCACGGCGATTAAAACCTTCATGGGGCTATTCAGCGGCCGCAACCGCGGGCTGATTAAAGTCGAAACCGACGAGGGTATCCACGGCTGGGGCGAGGCGTATTCCATTGGTCCCGATCTGTCGATAGAACCCATTGCAGACTACATCTTCGAAATGATCAAAGGCGAAGACCCGCGCCGCATCGAGTACATCATGCTCAAACTCACTCAGCAATTCCGCTTTCCCCCCGGCGGCGTCGGCCTAGCGGTGAGTTCGGCCGTTGACCATGCTCTGTGGGACATCTCCGGCAAAGCCGCTGGACTGCCGGTGTACATGCTGCTGGGTGGTTCCTGCCGCGATCGGGTGCGCGTGTACCAGGGGGCGGGGGGGCGTGACGGTGAGGAGACAGCTAATAGTGCCCAGCGTCTCAACGAAGAGTGGGGTTTTACGGCTTTCAAACTCAGTCCGTTCCGTCTCAGCCCGGATGTCGACCGGTGGGGGCGCATTTGCGCGGAGGCGGCCAAATACTTTGAGGAGATTCGCCAGCACGCGCCCGCAGACTTTGAATTTGCCTTTGATCCCCACGCCAAGATCTTCGAACCGGTCCGTGCCTTGCAGTTGGCTAATGCGCTGGCACCCTACGACCCCTATTTCTACGAGGAGCCGCTGCGTCCCGAGCATACTGCCGCTTGGGCGCGGCTGCGCCAGCAGATGCAGATCCCCTTGGCCACGGGTGAGTGCCTCTACACCCGTTGGGAATTTCTCGACCTGATGGCGGCTCAAGCCGTGGACATCATCCAGCCGGATGTGTGCGTGTGCGGCGGCCTGCTCGAAATGCGCAAAATCGCCGCGATTGCCGAGGCCCACTACGTCAGCGTAGCGCCGCACAACCCCATGGGGCCGGTGGCCACTGCGGTCAACGTGCACTTTGCGGCAGCCACGCCCAACTTCAAAATTCTGGAGTACATCTCGCCCTTGAGCAACGAGTGGAAGGACTGGGTGGACGAGCCGTATCTGCCCAAGGACGGCTATCTCGAACTGCGCGACCGACCGGGGCTGGGTATCGATGTAAACGAAGACGCCATAAGCGAAGACAAATACGTCCACTGGCAGCGCACCTGTCCGGTGCGGCCGGATGGATCAACTGGGTACATTTGAGTCGCTAGCGCACCACGACTTGCCGCACTTTGACGCGGCGGGCAGTGCCCTCTGGACCCTGTATGGTGAGCACGACCGTGTATTCGCCGGCTTCTTGGTACTGGTGGATGGGGTGTTGTTTGGCAGTCGTGGTGCCATCGTCAAAATCCCACGACCAAGAGGTGATGGTGCCGTAGGAAAGGTCTTTGAAGGTCACTAGTCTGCGTTCCATATCCAGCACTTGGAATTCCCACTGCGCTTCGAGCGGCTTGCGAAAGCGGCTCGCGAGCGGCATGAGCCGAAAGGCGCACAAATTCGAGGCGTCTGAGTCCATGCGGGTCTCGTGGGAGAGGTTCCAGAACCCCTCGTACGAGCTGTTGCTTTCGTCGTAGTCGAGCACGGCCCACGATAGGCCGATGAGGGTATTTTCTACCAGTTTGGATACTACCGCTCGCTCGGGGCCTTCATAGGGGGCGTAGTCAAACGGAGTAATCCAAAATTCGAGCACTAGCCGGCCGCTCTCGCCCTCGGCAAAATCGTAGGAGTACGCGTGGTTGGCGTAGGGCAGTCGGCCGATCCACGGCTGGCACCCCCAGACGAAAGCCCAGTCGCGGCCTTCTCCAGGTGGCGTGAAAATGTGGTAGTTCTGCGCGTGTACTCCTTTGAACGCGAAGTGGCTGTCCCACTGGTCCAACTGGGGGTTGTTGATGTTGGGACCGCCCGAGCGGTCCGCATCGACGGCGACTTCAAAAATATCCCCGCGACGGTAGTGCATATTCCAGTAGTCATCGCGGGCTTCGTAGAGGAAGTAGAGCCGGTTCAGACCATTGACCCAGCCCACCCGCACGGCGACGTCTAGGTCTTCCAGATCGTGGTTAGTGCCCTTGCCTTTGACGGTTTCCGCGAGTTCCTCGGTGCCAATTATATAGGATTCGGGTACGATATCCCAGTCGTCAGTCTGTCCATCGATGCGGGGTATCATAGTAGGGGGGAACTGGAAGATTGCGAACTCTTTGTCGGGGCGTTCAAGTGCTTGTACAGGGGCAAGGGTTAGCAGAGCCAGCCCCAAGAGTCCAGCCAGATTTTGCTTCATGTTGGGAGATCCTCCAAGATGAAATTCAATTTGCTGTTGTGTGCTTAGTATTC
>JAPOYQ010000950.1 GCA_026706505.1 Gemmatimonadota bacterium | reverse complement strand
GGACGTGGCCGGGGAACGGGTCCTCGGCGTGGTAAAGGACGAGATGGATGTGGATGGTTTATACTTGGAGTATTATTCGGTCCCCTTGGTATTATCCTATCGTTGGTAGTCTCAAAAAACCAAGAGGCGATTGATAAGGACGCCATTAAAAAAGGCGATTCAAGAAAATGTCCGTACTGTGCTGAAATTATAAGAGCCGAAGCCGTCAAGTGTCGATTTTGCGGAGAAAATTTACCAGAAAAAAATGATGGTCCCTCTGATTCGTCCATTAGAACGGTCATCAGCGCGGAGGTGTCGGCTACCATCATTTCGGCAGCCCCTGATCGTCGTATAGCTCCTCCTGCCAGACTTTGGACGGTGGCTGGTCGTCATCGTAAGGATATTTCGCACGCAACTGGCGACCGACCTCCAGCCAATGCGCCTTCTCTGCGGCGATTTCCTCCGGCGTCATCTTACGCCTCAGTGGAGGAACTTTTGCGTCCAAGCCTCCTCACCTGATTACGCATTGGTCAAGCGGGATGCCCCGTCTTGATGCAGTCCGTAAGGCCGTAATGGGAAATCAAATCGGTGTCGGCAATCCTAATGACCTTTAGCCCTCGCGTCCGCTCAATGTCGTTGATCGCTGACCTCACCGCCTCGATAGGACTCGCCGCTTCGCGATCGAAAACGATGAATTGAACTCCATCTGACCGGCCAACGGTTCCGTCGTCACAGCCATTCTCAAAGAGAGCATCGATCATAACCTCATCTTGCATATCGGGGCCCTCGACAATCAGCGTAAAGTGGTAGGTTTGCATCTCGTGTCCCTCTTACGGTTTACTCCTGTGCGGGCATTTATGCACCATGCGTAGCAAATGCCGGGCATGATTCTGAGGATTTCGAGGTGTGGACCAGACGGAATGCTGACATCCAAGACGACCGGCTTTCGCACATCGTATCACACCCCACCGATGACCAGATTTTGTAGGAGTGACTGTCCATCCTGCCGATTCTGCATTAACTAGAGCCTCTTCAATTTCCTTTTTCGGATGCCTCGCCCGCGACATATTAATACGATACCGTCATTCCAACTTATTAGCAACGTAGCGAGAATTGCGAAAGAGCGCTTCTAAGGATATTTCGTGCGCAAATCCGCCAACAAGCGCTCGGCTCGCTGCTTGGCTTGGGCAGCCGACGCCTCTTTCACGTGCTCGTACCCACGAATGCCGTCCGGCAACTCGGCGATTTCCACGGCTAGCCCATAGCTTTCTTCGGCCAGTGCTGGCAAGACTTCTTCGATCAGCCCGCAGTACCAGCCAATCAGTTCGCGTTCCAAGCGCCGCGCCGCCGTATGCCCGAAGAGGTCGAAGGCGGTTCCGCGCAATCCCTTCAGCCGACTCAGCAGCACTAGCGCCGGACGCAGACCCTTGCCGAAGCCGATCTTGCCCTTGAGTAAGCGCCGCATCGTAGGCGGATGCAGTTGCCGGACGATTTTCACCTCCCCGTCGAACAGGGTGCGCATCCGCTCTTCGCTGCCGTTGCGCGTCGCCAACCGCGCGACCTCGTATTCGTCCTTGTACGCCATCAGCTTGTACAAGCCCCTCACCACGGCTCGCGTGAACTGCAAGCCGTGCGACAAACCTCGATCTACTTCCCACACTTGGCGCACAAACTCCAAGTATCGCCGAGCATAGGCGATATCCTGATACGCGCACAACTCGGCCAGCCGCACCCCCAACTCCTTCTGTCCTTCTGCATTCAAACCCGCCAACGCAGCCAACCCCTCGTCGAGCAGCGCCCGAGCAGCCGTGTCGTGTGCCAGCCGCTCCTTTACCTCGGCCAATTTTTGGTCCGCGGACACTTGCTGAGTCCCCAACGCCCGCTCCACCCGCGCCGGATCGGCCACGGCCAAGCGCCCCCAGCGAAAAGCCTGCACATTGTTTTCCACAGCTTGCGCGTTTAGGACAATCGCTTGCTCAATGGAGGTCGCTTGTAGGGGCAGCACCCCGGCTTGATACGCAGCACCCAACAAGAGCATGTTGGCGAAAATCGTATCCGAGAAGAGCCGCTCAGCCAGCCAGTAGGTATCGAGGTAGATATTGTCCTTACTCGTGCAGCGGTCGATCAGGGCGCGCAGTTGAGCCGCGTCGGGAAAGGGCTGCGTGCGTGGGTTGCGATTCATCTCCGCATTGGCGATTTCAGCGGTGCTGACAAAGGCTCGGGTGCGTTCGGGTGCGGCGTATTTGAGGTTGTCTGGCTCGGCCGCCCGCAACAAGTCAAACCCCAAGTACAGATCGACTTCCCCGGGGAAGAGGCGGTTGAACACGGGCTGCTCAGCGGCGCTTATCACAATCGGCGCTTCGACTGGCCCGCCCTTTTGCGCCAAGCCGGTGTTGTTGGACAAATACACGTATTTGCCCTCCATCATGGCCGCGTACGCAATGAGATGGGAAATCGTCACCACGCCCGTCCCACCACGCCCCATGGCGAAGATCGCGTACGGCCGGTCCAGCGGGCACTCCGGCGGCTCTGGCAGTTCGTCCAAAGGCTCTGGACGACGGCGGCGCAAGCGCGTGCCCTTGGCCGGCTTGACCACGGCAAAGGACGGGCACTCGCCGTCGATGCACAGCCCGTCTTGGGCGCATTGGGCCTGCCGCACCTGCGTCTTATCGCCAAACTCAGTCGCCACGCTGTAGAGCGCGGCGCAGCCTTCGGACTGGGCATAACAGTCGCCGCAGCCCTCGCAAATATCTTCGTCAATGAGCACGTATTCGTCGGGTGTCAAACCCTGGCGGCGACGGCGGCGGCCCTTCTCAGTAGCGCATTCCTTGTCGAGGATGAGCACAGTCGTCCCGGCAATTTCCTTAAACTGATCGAGGGCTTCGGCGTGGCGCTCCAAGCCGAAAACCGCGATCCGCTCCCCGCCCAAGTGGCGATAGCGCGCGGGATCTTCGCTGACGATCCCCACCTTTACTACCCCCAGCCCCAAAAGCTCCTGCACGACATCCGACACCGGCCGCTGCCCACCAGGCGTCTGCCCACCGGTGAGCGCGACCGCTCCATTGAAAAGCAGCAGAAAGGTGATGTTTACCTCGCCTTGGACGCAGCTTTGGATCGCGCCTCGGCCGCTGTGGAAATAGCTTCCGTCGCCCAAGTATTGGTAGATGTGCTGATTGCCGTTGAAGGGTGCCCAGCCACTGTAAATAGACCCACCAGCCCCCATCGTGGGAATGTAGAGCACGCCGGAATCGTAGGCTTCAATCGCCCGAATGGAGGAGCAGCCAATGGCCCCCCCCGGCTTTTCGCGCAAGTCGCGGAAGCTGTTGTACGGACAGCCGCCGCAGGACATGGGCGTGACGCGGGGCACGGCCGGATAGGTGCGGTCGAGCACGCGCTGCAACTCGGCGAGGCGCTCGGGAGCCGCCCCCAAACGCGGGCCGAGCTTGAGCGCCAATTCCTCGGGATCTACTTCGCCGTGCGCCGGGATCAGCGGCTGCCCCTCCTCGTCCCACTGGCCGTACACGGCCTCTACATCCGTTCCCCACAGCGCGGCTTTGACGCCCTCTTCGACAAAAGGGCCCGGTTCCTCGACCACGTAGATGTGCCGCAGACCTCGGGCGAAGGTGCGCACGATTTCGCAGTCGAGTGGGTAGCTCACCGCAAGGAACAACACCGGCACGCGCAGCCCCAAATAGTCGAGTGCCTGCCGCACGTCCGCGTAGCTTTTGCCTACAGCCACGATGCCGACCCCACCGCCTGCATCCGCATCCACTATGCGGTTGAGGTCGTTGGCGCGGACATACGCTTCCACCAGCGGCCACTTTTCTTCCACGAGTTGCTGCTGCATGGGCAACGCGCCCGTAGCCATGACGATCTGGTTGAATCGCTTGGCAAACGCGCGCTCGGGCAATGCGATGTCTGGCCGCACACCGGCCAAATCAACCGTGCTCGCGCCATCGCACACCGGCGTCGCCAGCTTGAGCGCGGTTACCACGCCGGCGTGGCGCGACAGAGCGACTGCGTGCAGCCCCAAGCGAATGACATCTTCGATACTGGCCGGATAGAAAACCGGCACCATGCTGCTGCGCAACACCCAATCGCTGGCCCCAGGCGAGACCGAGCTTTTGGAGCGATGATCTTCTCCCGACAGCAGGACCATGGCTCCGCGTGCCCCCGTGCCACTGAGATTGGCCAACCACACCTCGTCGGGAATCCACATCGTGCCGTGCGCCTTGCCATACCAAAAGGCATCGATGTCCCCACTGGCCGCAAACTGGCTGCCCAATACGGCGGAGGCCGCGGTTTTCTCGTTGATGCCGAACTGATGCACCGTGCGCCCCAACTCGTTGAGCATCTCGAGTTGGGCGACGATCTTCAGATCCAGCCCGCCCAGCGGCGATCCCTCATAGCCGGTGAAATAGGTCTGGTTGACGTGGCCGGTGGCTTGGTCGCGCTCCTGTTTTTCGCGCACGAGGCGCACAATCGCCTCCATGCCCGTGAGAAAGACCCGGCCATCTCGCTGCAGAAATTTGTCCTGAATGTCCAGCTTCATAAGAGACTCTTGAGCTACGCTCTCCCGATAGCTCTTGTCCGTCACACTATATATTATATATAATTTAGGCAATGCGCCGCAGACGCACGCTACCC
>JAPOYQ010000638.1 GCA_026706505.1 Gemmatimonadota bacterium | reverse complement strand
TCTGGAATCCCACAAAGGAAAAAATTAGAATGTCCTCCGGCGACCGAAGATCAATCGAATAGGCCCCATCCTGGTCCGTCATCGTCCCGATGGATGTGCCCTCAATGACGACCGTTGTGCCCGGTAAGGCATCGCCGGTTTCATCCGAAACCACGGTGCCTGAAACCGCAATCTGCCCATGGGCATCTTGGGCTAGTTGTACAGCGAATATGACGGCAATGGTGCGGACGAATTTCATAAGGCCCCCTTCCATTAGGAGACAATACCTAATATCTATAACAAATTGGCAGGACGCGTGCAGGGTCAAACTAGAAAGCACCGGTCTCTCATTTGGCCGGGCGCTGGGCCGTCAGGGACGCGAGGCTGCCCAAGTTTCTCAGCGAGGGAAAAAGGCCCGTCCAAGCGGCGACGATCAGCAACGTGCCGATGCCGCCGCTGACGACGGAGAAGACCGGGTTGAAGAGCTGGGCCACTAGCCCGGACTCAAAGCCGCCGATCTCGTTGGACGCACCGACGAAGATGGCAGAGACGGCCTGGACTCGGCCCCGCATCTCGTTGGGCGTGCCCATCTGCGAGATGACGCGGCGGATGACCATGCTGACGTTGTCGAAGGCGCCGGTTAGCGCCAGCATCAGCAGCGAGAACCAGAAGTTTTGCGAGAGGCCAAAGAGAATGGTTGCCACGCCGAAGCCGGCCACGCACCACAGCAGGGTTTTACCGGAGCGGCGAATCGGCGGCAAATGGGCTATGGCCAAGGCGGTGATACTGGCACCGATGGCCGGGGCTGCGACCAGCCAGCCGAGCGCGGCTTCAGGTGCGAGGCCGACGGAACTGAGGTCGATGATCTCGCGGGCGAAGATGGGCAAGAGATACACTGCGCCGCCTAAGAGGACGGCGAACAGATCGAGTGAGATCGCGCCGAGGAGGAGCGGCTGATCGCGGACGAAGCGCAGCCCAACGGCGATTTGAGCGAACATCTTGCCCCCTCGGATGCGTGGAGCGGGCGGCAAGACCATGGTACTGAGGAAGAGGATGAAGGCGGCCGAGGAAATGGCGCTGAGGACATAGGCGACTTGGAGATTGAAAGCGATGACAAAACCGCCGATGGCCGGTCCGGCGATGCCGATGATCTGCTGCAAGCTGGTTGACCACTTGGCGGCGTTTTCAAAGAGCGCGTCCGGCACCAGCAAGGGCGCGATGGCTCGTTGCGCGGGCCAGCCTAGGCGGAGGAAGGACGAGTCTAAAAAGAGCAGCAAGTACATCCAGTGGATCGGCATCTGGTACCAGCTAAAGACGGCCAAGGCCAGCGAGCAGAGCGTCGCTCCGGCTAGGCTGAGCATCATCAGCTTGCGGCGGTCGAAGACGTCGGCTAGATACCCGGCCGGCAGAGTCAACAGCAGCATGGGGATGGCTTGGACGAGGCCGACCATGCCGAGGGAGAGCGCTTGGCCGGTGCGGTCGTACACTTCCCAACCGATGGCCAAACCTTGGGCGGCTGTACCCATTCGCACCAGCGAGGAGGCGATGAGATAACGCCGGAAGAGCGGGACGCGCAGGCTGGAGTAGGGGTCGTGTCTTTTGTGCAAATCAGTAGCGGTGTATAGTTATGGGCGGCGAGTGGTGCGATCTCGCTAAATTACCGGTGTGTTTCTGGCTAGCGCCAGTGGCACATTGTCGAGAAAGGAAGTTTAAAATGTTGGCAATAGATGGAGGTCCCAAGGTCCGCGAGACGCCATTTCCCAAGCGGCATCTGTTCGGGGCTGAGGAGCACGAAGTCGCGATGCGGCTGTTTTCTGAAGCGCAGGAGAGCGGCGCTGCAATCGGCTACAGCGGGCCAGAGGAATTGGCCTACGAGCGGGAGTTCGCCGAGTTCATGGGAGGTGGCTACGCCGACTTGGTCAACTCGGGTACTGCGGCGCTCTACGCGGCATTGGGAGCACTAAAGCTAGAAGCGGCTGGCGAGGTGGTGATCCCGCCGATTACGGATCCGGGTGGGGCGATGCCCGCGGCGCTGTTGTGCCAAGTGCCAGTGGTCGCCGATGCCACGCCGGGGTCGTTCAACGCCGGTGCGGAGCAGATCGCGGCGGTGCTGACGCCCCACACCCGCGCCATTGTCGTGGCCCACATTGCCGGCGAACCAGCGGATATGACGCCGATTTTGGCGCTAGCCGAGGAACGAGGGATACCGGTCATCGAGGATTGCGCCCAAGCCCACGGGGCGCGCTACAAGGGGCAGCTAGCGGGATCGTTGGGTGCGGTGGCGGCCTTTTCTACCATGAGCGGCAAGCACCACGCGACGGGGCCGCAGGGCGGGGTGGTCTTTACCCGCGACGAAGAACTCTGCTGGGAGGCCAAGCGCTTTGCCGACCGAGGCAAGCCCTTTAATACGGAGGCGACCTCTAATCTGCGTGCTGGGCTCAATCTCAACGGCAACGACCTGTCGGCCGCCATTGGGCGGGTGCAACTGAGAAAGCTCGATGCGATGATTGCCAAGCGGCGTCGGGTAGCGGCGCAAATCGAAGAGGCCATTGCCGAGTGCAAGGCGGTGCGGTTGGGATGGCAGGTGGCCGAGTCGGAAGGAGTGTACTGGTTTATGCGCTTCCACGTGGATGCTGACAAGCTCCGGGTGGACAAAGACGGCTTTGCCCGGGCCGTGGCCGCCGAGGGGATTCCGTTGACAGCCACGTATCGCTATATCCCTTCCGAGATGATCTGGTTTAAGGAACGGCGGGTTTTTCCAGGCAGCGACTATCCGTGGGGCTTGCCGGCGTATGGGGGAGATCGCAATGCGAAGTTCCCTTGTCCCAACGCCGTCGCTTCAGTTGAGAGCCACTTCATCATGTCGATCCACGAGAATTTTGCCGCGCGGGAAGTGGCGGATATTGCCGAGGCGTTTGCGAAGGTGGAGCAGTCGTATTTGCGGTAGAAGCTAAAAACGAGACGACCGGCGAGCTTCCCTAGTAACGTCGGCAAATCCATCGGCAAGCCGATCCGGGTTCCGGTGAAATGTTTCGGAAACCAACCGGTCACGCGGGGATGATGTCATCCACCGCTACCTCAAGGACATCGGCCAGCTTGCGAAGGGTGTACACAGACCCGCTGTTGCGTCCCGTCTCGATCTCGACAATTTGCACTCGGTTGACACCAGAGGCGCACGCTAAGGCAGATTGAGACAGTCCGCGGTATTCACGCCATACCCGCAAAGGGGATTCCCGGTCGATGAGCCGATCGGCCACATGCGCTGGTACGAGTTCTTCCGCACCGCTGGCAATTCTCGCCTCGACGGTCCGCGCCGCCAACGGTTCGAGGTCGGCTGCTAACACGGCCGCCACCTGCATACGCTGGCCAGCGGCTTGAGCAGGGAAGGCCACCTCTACCGTAGAGACCGCGGCGTGGGTTTGGGATAGTACAAGGACCGCCGTGCCCAAAGAAAGGGCGATCTGTTGGGAAAAAAGCTGCTCGGCGGCTTGGTTTAATCCCCTCACCTGCGCCATGCCAGACAAAGAAGCACCTAAGACGGCCACGGCCGAAACGGGGTGGGCCAGGCCGTCCGAAGCAGTCAGGCGGGCCGTATACTGGGTGGGAGCAGCTTGGGGCGTGGTGATAAGCTGCCGACGCAGATTAGTCGAGGCGAGGAAGTCGGCCCGGCTACCCGGGGAGAGGGCCGACTCCGGGGAGAGCGCCGCACGGTCGAAAGGGAAAAGGGTGGCGAGCGAGAGGGCCATACGGGGAATGTAACAGGAAGGCGAACCTGTACAAGCGGGTAGCTTGAGACGTAGTGAAGAGGGGGCGTATATTAGCGGCTGCCGAGTCTAACACGGGACCCGGCAGCCTACCACCTCAAGGATGATCGGAGGTCATCGCATGAAGCGTTCCTACCAAGATACATACTGCCAAGTCCGCAGCAAAACCTACCTGCTCATGGCCCTTTTGGTTGCGTTGGGGCTTTGGGCGTGCGACAACAACGAAAAACCGACCGGACCAGCCCCAGCGGGAAAAGCAACCGCGCTGGACGCGCCGACGAATCTGCGCGTTGAGGCGATCACCGATACGTCGGTTCGCGTGCTGTGGGATGCGGCGGAGGGAGCCACCGATTACAAAGTCACCTACAAGCCGGCCGTCGGCGGCAAGTGGACCAATCTGCCTAAGGGCACCAAGCTGTACACGCTGTACACCACGATTACCAATCTGGAGCCGAATACAGCCTATCAATGGGCCGTCTTGGCCCGGCATAGCGATGACCACTCGAGTTGGGTCTTAGGGCCGGATTTTAAAACGGTGGAAGAAGAAACCGACGGGCAGGTTTCCATCCCCGACGCCAACCTGCGAGCGGAGATTGCCAAGGCGCTGGGCAAGGCCAGCGGGGCGACGATTACCCCGGATGACATGGCGACCTTAAGGCTCCTTGAAGCACCGAACAAGAATATCAGCGATTTGACCGGACTGGAGTTTGCCATCAACCTGACAGGGCTGAGTCTCGGGGGCGAGTGGAGGAATGACGGCTATAAACAGAGCAACACCATCTCGGATATTTCGCCGCTGTCGGGCTTGACCAACCTGACAGAGCTGTGGCTTGGCGGCAACACCATCTCGGATATTTCGCCGCTGTCGGGCATGACCAACCTGAC
>JAPOYQ010000468.1 GCA_026706505.1 Gemmatimonadota bacterium | reverse complement strand
GTACGCGATTCTCAACCCCTCTCAGGTCAAGCCGGGCGACTACTACGAGGTCGTAATCGACACCAGTGACGTCATTCGCCGCTTCTGCTACACGCCTCATCGCACCCCGGATCGTCCGATTGAGGTGGAGCTGCGCGCCGGCCAGTTCGTCGCCCGCCAGTTGCAGCTACCGCTGGAGCGACGGGTCGAGCGGCTTGAAGTGCACATCGAGAACAACCTCTCCAACGCCATCAGCAAGGCCGGGGAAGGCAGCGCGCTCAGCGACTTGATCGCCGATGACATATTTGGCGCAGTCATCGACTTCCAGCGCGACCCGCGCCGCGGCGATCGGCTGGGGATCGTCTTTGAAAAGCTCTACCTAGACGAGCGCTTCGTCCGCTACGGTCAGGTCCTCTTGGCGCGCTACGAAGGCGAACGAGTGACCGAGTTGGCGGTCCGCTATGCTCCCACCGAGGGAGAGGACGCCTATTACAACGCCAGCGGTCGCTCTCTCGGCCGGATGTTTGTACTCAAGCCCCTTGGAGTCAATCGCATCACCTCGCACTTCAACCGCCAACGCTTCCATCCCGTACTCAAAAAGCAGCGCCCCCATCTGGGCACGGACTACGGTGCGCCGACCGGCACCCTAGTGTGGACTACGGCTCGCGGGGAGGTTGCGTACGCCGGCTGGAAAGGCGGTTACGGCAAGTTGGTTGAAATTGTCCATTCCAATGGCTACCGCACCCGCTACGCGCACCTGAGCAAGATATTGGTTCGCAAAGGCCAGCTCGTACAGCAAAAAGAGATCATCGGCAAAGTTGGTGCCACCGGACTCGCGACTGGTTCCCACCTGCACTACGAAATCATCAAGAATGGCCATCACATCAATCCCGAACACATCAACACGGGCAGTGTCATCCCAACCCTAGCCGACGATCTGTTACCCGATTTTGTCCGGAAGCGCGACGCGCTCTTGCATGCCCTCTCGCTCGGCTCACGCCACTTGGCTTTTCACACAGGCCCCTTGACACCTACCCTGCCCTAGCTTGTATTGGCTGTCTCGCTATGGAATTAAAATCGCTGCAACAAATCGAGAATCTAGCCGAGCGCGACGGTCGCTATAAAAGGGATGCGTACCTCTTTGTGTACGACGCGCTGGAGTACACGGTGCAAAAGCTCGGCAAGGACGCCTTGGCCAGCGAGAAGCGGCACATTTCCGGTCGGGATCTGCTCTTTGGCATCAGCGAGCACAGCGCCGATCAGTTTGGACCGCTTACCTGCTCGGTCTTTGCCTACTGGGGCATCGAGCAGACGCGCGATTTCGGCGAGATTGTCTTCAATTTGGTCGGCGCGAATTTGCTGCGCAAAACAGACGAAGACCGGATTGAAGACTTCATCGATGTGTACGACTTTGCCGAGGAATTCGACTGGAAGAAGCGCAAGGCCGACCTCAAGCGCCTGCCCTGAGCGCGGGACGCGAAGATGAAAATCGCCTACTTCGACTGCTTCTCAGGTGTCAGCGGCGACATGATCTTGGGTGCCCTGCTCGACGCAGGCCTCGCGCTAGAGGATCTCAACCGAGAAATTGCCAAGCTGGGCGTACAGGACGTCGCCATTGAGTGCGAAGCCACCGCCCGGCACGCCATTGCCGCCACCCGCGCCAAGGTCTGCGCGGCTGGCGCGCCTTTGGCCGACGCCGAGCATCATCTCGACCTGTCTGGCGAGCGCACGCACGCTCACGCCCACCTCAAAGATATAACCAGCCGCATTGCCGACAGCTGCTTAGACGGTATCGTCAAGGAACGTTCCATCCGCGTTTTCGAGCGCCTATGTGCGGCCGAAGCCGAGGTGCACAACGCTGCGCCCGCCGAAGTCGCCCTGCACGAAGTGGGTGCCCTCGATGCCCTGATAGACGTAGTAGGGGCCGTGGCCGGCCTCCAACTCTTGGAGGTGGATGAGGTCTGCGCTTCGCCCTTGAGCTTTGGCACGGGTTTTGTGGACTGTGCGCACGGGCGCTACCCGGTGCCAGTGCCCGGGGTCTTGGCCCTCTGCCGCGACGTGCCGACCGAACAGACAGATATTCGCGCCGAACTCGTCACTCCGACTGGGGCAGCGATCATCACCACCTTGGCCCATTCCTTTGGTCCGCAGCCGCCCTTTTGCCAACAGGCCGTAGGCTATGGCGCGGGCCGCCGCGACTTAGAGGCCATCCCCAATCTATTGCGCCTGCGCTTGGGCGAGCGAGCGCCGGCCAGCGAGCGCGTCCTGCTGATCGAAGCCAATATCGACGACATGAATCCAGAAGTGTACGGCTATCTCTTCGACCGGCTGCTAGAGCGGGGCGCGTGCGACGTGTACGCCACGCCGGTCCTCATGAAGAAGGGACGCCCGGGCAACGTCCTCAGCGTCCTCGCTCCGGCGGGACGCTTGGACGAGCTAGCCGAGATCGTCCTGCAAGAAACGACAACCATCGGCCTCCGCTACTACGGGGTGGAACGCCGCGTCTTGGAACGCCAGATCCGCACCGTTGCCACGCCGTACGGGAAGGTCGGCGTCAAGTTTAGTTGTATAGACGGACGTCGCCGCGCCGCTCCTGAATACGAGGACTGTGCGCGGCTAGCCCAAGAGCACCAAGTGCCCTTGCTCTCCGTATATGAGGCCGCTCGGGCGGCCGCCATCAAGGAGTAATGACTATCATGTTGCGATTGATCTTATGCGCGTTATGGCTGGTTCCGCTGTCGAGCCAAGCTGCGGAGTGGCCGGCTTATAGGGGAGACCTAGACGAATTCGACAATATCCAGCACCTGCCTGCGGGCGAAGGACCAGCCCGCTTTGTGCTCGGCGACAACGATGGCCGGCTCCACGTCTATGAAGAACGCGACCACACCTATACCGGGGTGTGGGACAGCGACTATCTCGAAGGGGCCGTGGCTGGCGTGTTCGTCTTAGACATCAACGACGACCAGCTCGACGAGATCGTCGCCTATACCGACCACGGCCGCGTGTATTACTTCGACTCCCAGGACTACACGCTGCTGTGGAGCAACTCGCCCAATGAATACGAACGCATTACCAGCCTGACCATCGGCGACATTGACGACGATCCTCAGCCCGAGCTCGTGTTTTGCGCCGATGGCCGCTTAGTCGTGTACGACGGCCGCGACCAGTACGAGCAGTGGCGCAGCGACCAAACCGACTTGACGGCCCATCAGATTCTCATCGGCGACGTAGATGGGGACGACGAAGACGAGATCGTGCTCAACGACGGCTACGTGTTCGACGCTCGCTTCTTTGACTTGGAGTGGCAATATTCTGAGCCTTTTGGCGAGCGCATGGGCCTGCTCGATCTCGACGAAGACCAGATTCCCGAAGTCATCGGCGAGTTTCAGGGCCGCTACCTGCGCATCTTTGATATCGACCTCCGGCGGGAAAAGTCGCTCAGCCGCTAGCGGTCTGGCCTTGACACTTCGGCGGCGACCAGCGTATATACTCCCTTCTCATACAAACGCCAACAAGGAGCGACTGCAATGCGACCCGTCACCCTCTTCACTGGCCAGTGGGCCGACCTGTCTATCGAGACCCTCTGCCAACAAGCCGTTGAGTTTGGCTACGACGGCTTGGAACTGGCCTGCTGGGGAGACCACTTTGAGGTTGACCAAGCCACAGATGCCTATTGCCAGGCCAAGCGCGAACTGCTCGAAAAATACAATCTAGCGCTGTTTTCCATTTCCAATCACCTCGTCGGCCAAGCCGTGTGCGACGCCATCGACAGCCGCCACCAAGCCATCCTGCCCCCGCGCATCTTCGGCGACGGCGACCCGGAGGGCGTGCGTCAGCGCGCAGCCGAAGAGATGATCGCCACGGGTCAAGCGGCCGCCCGGCTCGGGGTTGACGTGGTCAACGGCTTTACCGGCTCCTCGATCTGGCCGCTGCTCTATTCATTTCCGCCGGTATCCCCCGATATGATCGAGGCTGGGTACGCGGATTTTGCCGCGCGCTGGAAACCCATACTCGACCAATACCAAGCGCTCGGCGTCAAATTCGCGCTAGAGGTTCACCCCACTGAAATCGCCTTTGATATCGCCTCGGCCGAACGCGCCATAGACGCACTCGACGGCCATCCGGCCTTTGGTTTCAACTACGATCCCAGCCACCTCGGCTACCAGGGCGTGGACTACGTCGAGTTTATCTACCGATTCAGCGACCGCATCTTCCACGTCCACATGAAGGACGTAGGCTGGTCCGCGACGCCGACCGACGCCGGTGTCTTCGGCGGGCACACCGAGTTCGGCGACCGCCGTCGCTATTGGGACTTCCGCTCGTTGGGCCGCGGCAATATCGATTTCGAGGAAATCATCCGCGCCCTCAACCGCTTCAACTACCAAGGGCCGCTGTCGGTCGAATGGGAAGACAGCGGCATGGATCGCGTCCACGGCGCGACAGAAGCGGCCGCCTTCGTCAAACAGGTCGATTTCCCGCCTTCGGACATTGCCTTTGACGCGGCGTTTGAGGATTAGCGTTGCAGCGTTTTCAAGATGATCCGCAGATGGACGCAGATGGACGCAGAATAGTAGAAACAAGGCGATCCGTAGCGCGAATTGTTCAATCATTCAGGATTGCTGTAGTTGTTGCCCTGCTCGTCGCTTGTG
>JAPOYQ010000806.1:3756-4636 GCA_026706505.1 Gemmatimonadota bacterium | reverse complement strand
ATATCCCTGAGCGCTACAAGTGGAAGTTCGTCGATGACTTCCGAATGGCGGCGCCAGACGGGACGCCCATCGACCTAGCGACCACGGTCTATCTCCGCATTCACCAAGACCTGATCGAAGCAGCGGAGGAGCCTAAGCGCGGCTATCTTCTCCACGGAAATCCCGGCACGGGCAAGACTTTGATGGGCTGCATTGCACTCAACGAACTCATGTTGCGATGGGCCAAACCAGGCCGCTTTCTCAGTCTGTCGCGTACGTATTTTCAGAAGTTGCGCGATACCTATTCAGCCGACAGCGAGCGCTATGGCCACACCTGGTCGATTCTCGAAGAGTTGTGCACGATGCCCTACCTCGTTTTAGATGACTTCGGCATCCAGCGGGGGACCGAGTGGGAAATAGAAATGCTCTACGATCTCGTAGATGCCCGCTACGGAGACCAGCGGTTCACGGTCGTGACGACCAACCAGCCCCTTGACGAACTCAGGGATCTCGCCAAAGGCCGCATCTACTCGCGCCTAGTAGAGATGTGCCGTCTCATCCCCATGGATGGCCCTGATTATCGGATGCACCTCAATGAGTGAGATAAGCTGGGAACGCAGCGATGGACGCCGGCCCAATCAATTGCGACCGGTGCAGATCTCCCCGAGGTACCTGAAAACGGCGGCTGGATCGGCTCTGATCGAAATGGGCGATACAAAGGTGCTCTGCACGGTATCGCCCGTCGATGGGGTGCCGCCCTTTCTGGTGGGAACCGGCAAGGGCTGGCTGACCGCCGAGTACAGCATGCTGCCGGGTTCCTCTGCGCGCCGAGTAGCCCGCGAATCCAATAGCCGGGTACGGGAAATTCAGCGTCTGATCGGTCGGTCGCTGCGATCTGTAC
>JAPOYQ010000806.1:0-3746 GCA_026706505.1 Gemmatimonadota bacterium | reverse complement strand
AATAGGCGAGCAGACACTGTATGTCGATTGCGATGTCATACAGGCAGATGGTGGAACGCGCACAGCCTCAATAACAGGGGCTTATGTGGCTTTAGTAGAGGCGTTGCAGACGCTGCAAGGCGATGTACTCGTAGATCGGGTTGCCGCCGTTAGCGTGGGGATAGTGGAGGATCAGCCCCTATTGGATCTGTGCTATGAGGAAGATAGCCGCGCCGAAACTGATATGAACGTCGTTATGACCGGCTCGGGGGGGATCGTCGAAGTCCAAGGCACGGCTGAGGGGCGTCCCTTTACCCGCGCTCAGGCCGTCGAACTGATCGACTTGGCGGCTGTGGGCATAGAGCGCCTATTGGCCGTGCAACAGTCTGTTTTAAGCGCACTTACGGGGGCTTAGGGATTGGGAGAAATTGCTTGACAGGTTTTGTGACCCCGGCTAAGTTATAACACATCTTTAGTTTAATGCACGTGTAGCTTTCCTTTTCCTCCCCACTCTATAACGAAGAGGATGGTTTCATGGCGGGAATGACTAAAGCTCCATTTTGGGATATGGAAGATTGCCTCGGGAGTTATCTGGCCGAAATTGCCCATTCCAAGCCTCTCTCCCCGGCCGACGAGGTCAATCTGGCGCGGAAGATCAAACAAGGGGATGAGCACGCCCGCAATAGATTAGTCGAAGCGAATTTGCGCTTTGTGGTCAGCGTGGCAAAGGAATACCAAAATCGCGGCGTTCCCCTTGCCGATTTGGTCAGTGCTGGGAATATGGGATTGATCACCGCCGCTGAGCGCTTTGACGAAGACAAGGGGGGTAAATTCATGTCCGATGCAGGGTGGTGGATCCGTCAAGCCATCCTACAGACGCTGGCCGAACAGTCGCGCACAGTCCGCTTGCCGCTAAATAAAATCGGCTTGCTCTACAAGATATCAAAGGCGTCTCGCATTTTGCAGCAAGAGCGCACCGACGATCCCCACCCAGAAGCTATCGCCGAGCAACTCGACGTTCCAGTTGAAGAGGTTAAAGAGACCTTGCTGTGCGGTCGCTCAATGCGGTCGCTAGACGCGGCCTTTCTCGGTGAAGAGGACCACAGCCTGCTCGACGTGCTGCCGGATGAGCGCCAAGAATCCCCTGAAAACCAAGTGATGCGCGGCTGTCTGCGCGGACAGATCGACTCGGCTCTAAGTCGGCTCATCGGGCGCGAGGCCGAGATCCTCCGTCTCTATTTTGGGTTGAACGGAGAAGAGCCTATGACCTTGGACCAGATCGGCATGCGCTTTGGGCTTACGCGCGAGCGAGTTCGGCAAATTAAGGAGAAAGCGCTGCACCGTTTGCGGCACCCCAGCCGTTGCGATCATCTGCGCACCTATAGCCGCGCTTGAAGACGACCCCCAACAGGCTCCCCTGCTCCCCAAAAGTCGCAGGAGTATGCCATGCCAGAAGATGCAGTTGAGGAGGATCTGCTGAATTCCATAGACGAAGTTGACAATCAGATCAAAAATTTTCGCCAGCGGGTGCGGGCCGTTTTGGACGCTGCCCAGGCCGAGGGAACGCGACGCAACGAAAAGGAAGGGAGCGCGAGGAGATAAGCGGCGCGTGGATTTACCAAAGAGGGGATGGCTTGGCTGTCCCCTCTTTTAATTTGTTTGCAATCAAATGGAGAGGACCGAAATGGACAAATGGGCAACAGGCATATTTACCTCTATCGACGAGGGCTTGGGGGCCGGATTGGATTCGGTGAAGGATCTAGGGGTCTCCACCGTGCATTTGCACGCGCCAGGCCGCGATTTACGCACTGCAGAGAAAACTGCGGAAATCAAGGACCAGTTCTCCGCAGCCGAGATTGAAATCAGCGTGGTTTTCGCCGGTTTTCCCGATGACGATTACACCACGCCGGAAATCGCTCAGCAAACAGTCGGACTTGTGCCTTTAGACCGTCGAGAGCGCCGACTCGAAGAGACCTTGGCCATCGCAGACTTTGCCGCCGCGTTAGGCGTGGATGCCGTCGGCATGCACTTAGGCTTCGTGCCGGAGGAGTCGGACTCGGATTTTGCTGCGGTCGTCGAAGTTGCGCGCACGGTGTGCGATCACTGCCGGGGACACGGGCAGTATTTTCACTTGGAAACCGGTCAAGAGACCGCTGATGAACTTCTCACTTTTATCGAGGCCGTCGACCGCGAGAACCTCGCAGTCAATTTCGATCCGGCCAATATGATCCTCTACCAGGCCGGCCCACCCCTAGAGGCCTTGGATCGGGTGGGGCGCTTTGTCCGCAGCGTACACTGTAAAGACGCCGCGATCGAGCGCCGCCCGGGCCAGCCGTGGTACGAGGATGCGCCGCTTGGCCAAGGCGACGTCAACATCAGAGCCTTCCTCTTGAAATTGCGCGATTTGGGGTACGAGGGGCCGCTGACCATTGAGCGCGAGTACGCCCCGGACCAAGTCGGGGATATCCGCGAGGCCCTACAGCTACTCACCGATCTGCGCCGAGAGATTTTGGGTTGAGCGCGTCGCTGCGGAATTGCTTGGATTTTGCAGTAGATGCGGCTTGGCAAGCGGGCAAGATCACCCTGCGCTACTTCCAGTCGGGCATCCACGCTGAGTGGAAGGAAGACCTATCGCCGGTGACTGTCGCTGACCGCGAAGCTGAGGCCAAGATACGGGACTTATTGGCCTTAGCCTATCCCGACGACGGAATTGTCGGCGAGGAATTTGGCCGGGTCGAGGGAAATTCCGGCACGCGTTGGATCATCGACCCCATAGACGGTACAAAATCTTTTGTCCAAGGGGTGCCACTCTACGGAGTGCTCATCGCGCGGGAAGGGTCCGATGGGGTTGACGTAGGCTGTTGCTATATGCCGGCCCTTGACGAGATGGTATGGGCCGCTAGGGGAGAGGGCTGTTGGTGGAATGGCAGACGGGCGGCGGTGTCCGCGGTAACCGAGTTAGGCCAAGCCTGTATCTGCTATACATCGTGGCCGAGCTTTGCCGAACAGGGCCGCCAACAGGAGTGGCAGAAGCTGGTCACTAGCACTCGGCTACGCCGGGGGTGGGGCGATTGTTACGGCCACATTCTCGTGGCCACCGGCCGGGCCGAGGCCAGCTTTGATCCCATTATGAATCCGTGGGATTGCGGGCCATTGCTGCCGATTCTGCAGGAAGCCGGAGGTACCTTTACCGATTGGCAGGGAGTGCCGACGATATACGGCAAAGACGCCTTCTCTTCCAATGGATATCTCTTTGAGTCCATCATGGGGCATCTAGGTCAGTCACAGTGATAGAGGCGCTTAGAAGCCGGATCGCCTTCTGTCTAGCAGTTGGCCGCGATGCCGTGGTGGCGACGTACCGCCACGATTGCACGACTGCGGCCCCGGCCATGGCCTTTGACTTTGTATTTGCTATTTTTCCGGGGATTCTCTTTCTGACCGCTCTATTGGGAATCCTAGGCATATCGCCTGAGGATTTCATCAAAGTTCTCGAATTTTTAGGTATTGTCATCCCCGTCCCGCTGCTGGCAGTCGTCGAGGACAATATCATCTTTCTCTCGTCGCAGAGTTTGTTCGTCATCGGATTCTGGGGTGTCATCTGGGCGGCGTCGGCTAGCATGTCTACTACGATGATGGCGCTCAACCGAGCCTATGGCGTGCAAGAGCATCGGTCCTTCTACAAGCGGCGCATTCTCTCGCTCGCCCTAATCGTGGTCTTGGGAATTTCTTTTGTCTTTTTCTTCAACCTCATCATATTCGGCGAACAC
>JAPOYQ010000809.1 GCA_026706505.1 Gemmatimonadota bacterium | reverse complement strand
CCCGCCAAGAGTTGGTCAAGCGGCTGGAGATCTACAACGAGGATCATCCCGAACTGTTCCAGCGAGTCATCGACAAAGTCAACTCCAAGTTCATGCCCATTGTCACCCGCTATGCCATTACCGGCATGACGCTCGTCAACTCCGAGGACGCGCTCTTTGAAAATCCTTTGGCCTTGGCCATGTTGATCGACATCTTTTCCGAGCGCGGCTATCAGGCCCTCGCCGATGTCAACCACATCGAGGTCCCCCACCGCATCGACCCACACACGCACGAAATCACCTGCCGACAAAAGCGCGTCTATCGCTTTCAGATTCGCTTTGCAGCCTCGGCCATCCGGCACGGAACCGACTAGCCCGGCCCGATCTGTCCCTCTTCTAGCATGGTAATCAGGGCCGAGTCCTCCGCGTCGAGGGGGAGCACCACCCGGCCGCGGCGGCGGCTCGACTCATAGGTGGCAAAAATCAGTTCGGTCGCTTGCAGGGCCTTGCGCGCCGACAAGCGCGGCTCCGCACCGCTTTCGAGACAGTCGATCAGGTCGAGCACCGACAGCACGGTGTCGTCGCCCGGCGGCACGACATCGGCGATCTCTTCATCCGCGAAGTCCTGCCACGCCGCACCCGCGCGCAATAGCCGCAGCGGTGCGCGCTCCGCGCCGCCGACTTCGATGATACCCTCGCTGCCGATGAGGCGGTTACGCGGGCCTTGCATGTGCGCGGCCCCCGTGCAAAGCAGGCCCTCGACGCCGTTTTGCCAGCGGATCCACGACAGGCCGCTGGTATCTAGGGGCACGCCAAACACCGAGCTCTCGGATTCGACGGCAATCTGGCCCATGACCCATTCGGCGGGCACTTCGTCGTTGTAAAAGAAAAACATGTCAAACCAATGCGTGCCCCAATCAAACAGGTTGGAGCACGCGCCTTCGAGCCGCTGGAGTGTGCCTATGGCTCCTTCGTCGAGCAATTGCTTGGCCTTGACAAACACAGCACCAAAACGGCGTTGATGGCAGAAGGTGAGGAGCACGCCGCGGTCGGCGCAGGCTTGGGCCAGCCCCTTGGCGTCCCCCCACGTGCTGGCCATGGGCTTTTCGCAGTGAATGGCTTTGACGCCGGCTGCGGCCGCGACTTCGACCATCTCGCGGTGCAGGCCAGTCCACGTGCAGATGCTCACTACATCGAGGGCTTCGCTTTCTAACATGGCGCGGTAATCTTCGTACGAAGATGCCACGGCAAAGTCCTCGACAAAGGACGCGCGGGACGCTTCCACTGGATCGGCACAGGCTGCGATGGCGACTTGGGCGGAGGCTTGGTAGCCCTCGGCGTGGCGGCGGCCGCGATTACCGCAGCCGATCACGCCGACTTTGTACTGAGTCATTTTGTGCTCCGTCTGGGTTTGCGTAAAATTGCGCGTTGTAAAATAGAGATTACTTCGCCTCGCCAAAACTCAACAGGAGAACGCCATGCCCATCACCGACGCCCTCCCCGACATGGAACGCGAACTCAAATTTTTCAGCGCAACCAACGACAACCCGCAAAAGCTCACCCGCGCCCAGATCCACCAGTTCAACGAACAGGGCTACATCTGCCCCTTGGACGTATTCACGCCCGAGGAAGCCGCGGCCAATCGCCGCTATTTCGACGCGCTCATGGCCGAGGCCCAGGCCAACGGGCACAACAGCTATTCAATCAACGGCTGGCATCGCCATTGCCGGGGCATCTACGATTTGTTGCACGAGCCGCGCATCCTCGATTACGTCGAAGACCTCCTCGGCCCCAATCTCGTCAGCGTTATGACTCACTACTTTTGCAAGGAGCCGGGCGACAAAAAACAGGTCGTTTGGCACCAAGACGCCTCGTACTGGCCGTTGACCCCGAGCAAGGTGGTGACTGCTTGGCTGGCCATCGACGATGTGGACGAGGAAAACGGGCCGATGACCGTCGTCCCCGGCTCGCATGTACACGGCCAGATTCCCTTTGAGCACAGCACCGCAGAGGAGCAAAACGTCTTGGGGCAGAGCGTGCACGATCCCCTCCAATGGGGCGGCGAGCCGGTAGCCTTTACCATGCGCGCCGGCCAGATGTCCCTGCACACCGACCTGCTGTTGCACGGCTCGGCCCCCAACCGCTCCACGCGCCGCCGCTGCGGCCTGACGCTGCGCTACATGCCGCCCGAGGTGCGCACCCGCGAGGAGAAGCGCGCCCACGGCTATATCTGCCGTGGCACCGATCCGAGCGGCTACTGGATCAATCATCCCGTGCCGACCGGCGACAAGATGCCCCCGAGGTAGCTGCCGTGCCCTTACCGGAAGCCTTTCGCACCCGCTTGCAGGCCATACTCCCAGCCGAGCATTTTGCCGCCTGCTGTCAGAGCTTGGCCACCGAGCAGCCTACGGCCTTCCGCGCCAACGCATTCAAGGGCACGCCCGACGCGCTCGTGGCCGAACTAACAGCGGAAGGCTTTGCGTTGACGCCGCTTTCCTGGAAAACCGACGCCTTTGTCGTCCCGGCTGCTCAGCGCCGCGCCCTTACCGAGTGCGCAGCCTACCGCGAAGGCCGGCTCTACATCCAAAACCCCTCCAGCATGGTGCCGCCGATTCTCCTAGCACCGCAAAGCAAGGAGTGCATTCTCGACCTCGGGGCCGCCCCGGGCAGCAAGACCTTGCAGCTCGCCGAGCTGATGGGCAATCAAGGGAGCATCTGGGCTGTCGAGTCCGTGCGCGGCCGCTTCTTTCGCCTGCGGGACAATCTGGCGCGGCACGGAGCCGCAAACGTGCAAACCCATCTCGCCGACGGAACCCGTTTCTGGCGTCGCCATCCAGAGAGCTTCGACCGCGTGCTCCTCGACGCGCCGTGCTCGTCCGAAGGGCGATTCCGCGCCGATGCGCCCAAGACCTATGCCTATTGGAGCGAGAAAAAAATCGCCGAGTCCAGCCGCAAGCAACGGCGGCTCTGCTACTCAGCCGTGCAATGCCTCAAGCCGGGCGGGGTGTTGGTCTATTCGACCTGCACCTTCGCGCCCGAAGAAAACGAGGCCATCATCAACCGAGTGCTGCGGCAGTTTGACGGTGCCCTAACCGTCGAAGACATCGCGCTGCCTTTTGACAATGTGGCACCGGGCTTGAGCCAGTGGCGGGGGAAGAAGGCGTTTGATGACCAAGTGCAGCGGGCTAAGCGGATTTTGCCGCTGGGGGGAATGGAGGGATTTTTCGTGTGCCGCTTGCGGAAGACGGCGAATACAGTTAGCGACCAACCGCAGCGCTAAGCCCCAAGCGCCAAGTGCGGCCCGGAGCGGGTTCGAAGAAGCGCCCTCCAAAGGCGTTGGGAACCACTGATCCGTTGTACTGGGCACCGAACAGGTTATCGACCGCGACAAAGGGCCTCACTGCGCGATAGTCAATCCCCAAGCGCAGATCGACTCGCAGGTACGCACTATTGAAAAACTCGTCGGGCGCGGTGTCGCTTCCGGGCGGCGGACCGTTGAAATCGTTGGCCCAATAGCGGCCAACTCGCTCTAATTCGACCTCGGCAAACAGGCCCTGCGGACTGTCGTAGCTCAGCGCGGCGAAGAGCCGATGGCGCGGCACGCCCGGCACCTCGTTGCCAGCGAGTTGAACAAGTTCACCAGCGGTCTCAACCTCGTAGTCCTCAAAAACATAGTCGCCAAAAGTGTACGCGAGCGTGGTCCGCAGCCCAGGATGCGGCACCGCCGAAAGCGACAGTTCCAGCCCGCGATTGCGCGCTTGGCCGGCGTTGCGGAAGTAAATCTCCTCGCTGTCTTCACTCTCGACCTGAAAGGGAATCAGCGCATCGGCGATCTGGAGTTGGTACAAGGCCACCTCCAGATCCATGCGCGCTTGGCGCACGTGGCGGCGCAATCCCGTCTCCAACCCAAGGACGCGCTCAGGGCCTAGATCCGGGTTGAAGCCGCCCTCTCCACTAGGCCGGTTGCCCAACTCAGAGGTGGTGGGCGTCTGGAAGGCCGTGGCAACATGGGCGTACCAGCGCGAGAAGGGACCGAGGCGGTACACCACGCCCGCCATCGGACTGAACTGCCCCATGTCGCGCGACTGGTCGTCCACGGCAAATCGGTAGCGATCGTAGCGGCCCCCCACGGTCGCGGTCAGCGCGGCCCCCAAATCTCGCTCCAAGGAGACAAAGGGGCCAAAACTCTGCACCTGTTCCTCCTGATCCACTTGGCTATCGCCATATTGCACGAGTGCGAAGACGCGCTCATTGTCCACGCGCTCGCCCTCGGGCAAGCCCTCGTTGGCAAACTCGCGACGGTCGTCGCGCTGGAAGTCCAAGTCAAGGCCGGTCACGAGGCGCGTACCGGCCCAAGCAAATTGGTGCTCGGTGCGCAGGCCGCCGGCGCGGCGGTCGAGTTCGATAATGCGGCCTGGGATGGGATTTTTGAGCGTGCGGCCAACGCCATACAGCACGAGGCTCGACGCGCGATGGTGCTGTGAGTGCGGCGGGCGATATTCGAGACGAATGCCGCCTTGGCCCTGGCGCACCTGCTTGGATGCCCCCTGCCCTACCACAAACCCACGCGCGCTGCGTGGAGCATCTCTGGCAGCGGCCGCGGCGAGCGAACTCGGATTGAACAAGTACGGGGCATCGTACAAATGCAGCAGAAGCGTCAACT
>JAPOYQ010000893.1 GCA_026706505.1 Gemmatimonadota bacterium | reverse complement strand
CGAAGGGGCCAATCCGGAGCTAATTGAACTAGTTTTCGCGGCCTGCGACTAGACACCGACAAACAGGGTTTGAGCGCTGTGGATTGCGCCCTTCAGTTCGTGCCGCCAGCTCGCGCCCGCTGCCAGTCCTTGCGCCCGCCGTAGTAGTAGCCCTCGTCGAAGAGAACTGCCGCCGTCTGCGCTAGGGTCCGACCGTACACGACCATATCCACGAACCGCCCATCGACCCGCAGCCGCCGCTTGAATCGCTCCTCCTCGCTAAATCCCGCTTCCTCAAGCAACTGCTTCTGATCGTCATCGCAGTCCGCCAGATAGACATGCAGCACCGCAATCTCCAAATCCGCGCACCGCTCAACGGCCGCATTGAGCAAATCCGCAGCTTGGCCACTGAAGGCCGGTGCCACGCGAAAGCTCAATATGCCAGCGTGCTGCTCGGCAAAAGTCCCCCGCCGTTCGACCGTGGACAAACCGACTAAGCGGCGCTTGGCGTTCTCCAGAGCGAGGCAGAACCCGCGCCGGCCTTCTAAGCGCCGCAAGGTCTTCACAAAGTGACTCTCGTAGCGGGTGTCGCGGAAACTCTGGCTCAGGTAGTCCTTCACGATCCACCTCGGCTCGGGATGGTTGTAGAGCACCGAGGCCCCCGGCAGGTCGGCCCAAGTAGCGTCGCGAACCTCGGCCGGACTGCCGCCGTCGAGGTAGTCGCGGTCAAAGTCGCCAGCACCAGGCGCCAAGTAGCGCATCCCATCCCCGACGAAATAGCGGAATCCATGGTGCTCGTACAAGCTGCCGGCATGGGGATTAGCCGTACACAGATAGAGCGCCAGTCCCCCAGCTTGCGTAAACTCCTCCACGAGCCGACCGAGCAGGAGCGAGGCAATCCCCTTCCGCCGATGCGCCTCGGCAGTCCAGACGAACTCGACGAGCCCCACCTCGCGCGTATCTGCGGGCGTCTGACAGCCCATGTAGCCCACCGCCTCTCCGTCGATCTTCCCCAAGTAGTAGGGCGTGTACAGCCAAGGCCGCAGATTCCCAGCCATCAGGTCAGCGGCAATATCCCCCCACCAGCAGAGGCTGTGCTCTCCACCGGGAAAAGGCGGCTCGCACACCTCAATTGTCAATTTTTCTCCGCTGCGGAGTTGAACTGTAGTCTCTGCACTATTCATCATTTCCACCTCACGTAATACGAGTAGATGCGACCCGCTCGACTCAATCCTGCCGGGACAGCGCCTGCCAAATCGCCGCCACCACGGCCCAGTAAATCGCCGTCTGCACAATACCGGAACTAGGCAAGATCTCCACGTCGTACCCCGGCACCCGCGTCACCGCATCGCCGAAGGGCCACTTCGGCCGAATGACGTAGTCCGGCTGCGGCGGGCCGTCCGATCCACCGCCGGTGATCACCTCGACGATCCGCGCACCTGCCCGGCGCGCGGCCTGATAGGCTTGCGTTGGCCGCCGATAGTATCCAAGAAAAAAGAACAGATCCCCTGACTCCAACTCGCGCTCGAGTTCGGCCACCGACGGCGACTCCCCATCAAGCCGCGCTAGACGACGCATGTACAGCGGATCACCCGGCGCTCCGTGCTGATACACGGGAAAGTGAGAAATCATGCCCGCATGAATGACGCGGCCATCGTTGAGGACCTGAGCGCAGACCGCACCGATCTGGTCAATCGCCCCCGCCTCTTCTTCAATCAGAGCGCGCAGAATCTCTCCAATTGCATCCAGATAGTCCCCACCCACCTGTCCTGGAGGCATAGCCGGCACTTGGTGTGTCTGGTGGAACTGCGAGCCGACAAACCGGGCATTGCGATCTCTCGCCCCTGCCACCAGCACGCTCTGATACATGGCAGGCATCCGCCCGATCCGGGTCAAAGCGGCCACGATCTCGCCGGTAAAGGTCCACAAGACAACCAAATTCTGCAGAGAGATCAGCGGATAGCCCTCGCCGCCGAAGGGAGCGATCACCACCTCTGACAGGGGAATTTCGCTCTCCAAGAACAGGTCGGCCCCCAACTGAGAATCCGCACCAGCCCACGAGGCTGGCCCGATGCCGACGATCAGAGCACCCGAGGCGCGCAGATCCCGCAACAACTCCAACTCCTGATCCGGCGGAGCACCCGACCAGCCGAGAATCACTGCGTCATTCGGCGACAGCACCGTCTCGGGCGTCCACTCCTCGGCCAACATCAGCCCGCCAGAACGAATGAAGCCCTCTGACGTAAAGTCCGGCCGCACACTGGCCAGCAGTAGCCGTCCATCCGCTACAAGGCGTCCGGCGACTTGGTCGGCGACCTCCGAGATTGCCGACAGTCGCGGTCTCAGGCCCTCAATGCCTGCCAAGAGCACTGCGAGATAGTCCACGCAATTCACTCTGCCGCAGCCATTTCCAAGGCCCGAAGTGCCCCGTCGGTCAGGACCCGATCCGCGTCATCGCGCAGAAAGCGCCCCTGATGGCTCGCCCTCGCATCGAGGACCTCGTAGCCTCCGTAGGGCACCTCCTCACTCGCCGGCACGTAGCCGATGGCACCGTTGGCGTACCCCACGGGCAAGGTCAAGGAAAAAGGCGACGCCTCGGCAATGGCCAGCCCCGTCTCGACGAAGATCTCCCCCGGTAGGCCGATGAGAGCCACGTCGTCCAAAGCCACGACCTGCAGTTCTAGGGGGAGCCCCGTGGCCACCGAGCCGCTCTGGCATGCCTCAAACCGTTCCTTTGCGGCAAAGTAGCGGCGGCAGACCTGCCAGCTCCGATGGTACTCGCCCTTGAGTCGCCGAAAGGCCGGCTCCCACTCCGCTAGTTCGCGCTCGCACTCCTGCTGCGACGGCATGGGCTGGAGAGGCAACTCAAAGCGCAACCGGCCGCCCCGTCTCAGGTCGTCTCGGGCCAACACCGTCTGCAGCACCGCATCACCGGCTCTGGTGCCGTGGCGCCCGGCCAAGTCATAGGAGCCGCGCGGATGAGGGTTGATATTGCCAGCACAGCCGTTGACGAACAGCGCCGTCACGCCCGACAGTTGGGCCTCGATCAACCGCATGGCGTGGCCCATCCAATCGGCTGTGAACAGGTAGTTGTCGCTCACTAGGCAGGTCCCATGAGCCGCGTGCTGGTAGATCACCGCCAGTGGCCCGCCGTCGTCGCGTTCAAACCACACCGCATCGACCCAAGGTGCCACCGCTCCGTCGGGATTGACGCCGATGCGAGTCGTACCATCCGCCTGTCGCTCTCGGCGGTTGACGCCGACCTGTAGCGGATGACGGCCCGTGCCCCAGCGCACGGGCACCGCCGAAGTGGCCGCCTGCAGAGCAGCGCCGGCCATGTAGTAGCTCACCGCGTCGATGTAGGTGGAAACCTGTTCCTCCAGCGCCGAAAAGTCAGAGTACATCTGCGGACCGCCGTGCGTATGCGAGAAGGCGAGGAATACGTGGGCCTCAGGCACCCCCGTCGCCGCGTGCACCAACTCGCGCACGCGAGCGACCTGCTCCGCCCGCATGCCGAGCAGATCGTTGGCGATGATCACAGCCTGGGTCGAGCCGTCGTCGAGGAACAAAGCGTGGGTGTTGAGGTGGTCGTGTACTCCCTCGGCCCCGTGGTCGCGAGCACCGTATCCGCCCATGGGGCAGCCAATAGGTGGAGTGATCCGGGCACCGCCGGCTCCAGCCAGTAAGTCGTTCATTATCCTCTTCTCCTGCTCTCGTGGTTAAAGGCCCCGCAGGACCTTCTCAATGGCAGCGCGCACGATTTTTTCCGACCGGCCCGACACAAAGGCGTCCACCGGTTCGTATCCCCCCTCGGCAAAGGAACTCGCCAAGGTTATATACCCGGTCCCCAAATCCCCGTATCCCGCCACCGCGACAAAGGCATCTGAACGACTCGCCTGCGCGTGCAGTTGGTATTCGATAAATATCTCGCCCGGCAAATGGACGACCGCCACTCGGTCGTTGAGGTGCAGACAAGTGATGGGAATGGGCCGGTCACTGCGGCGCAGATACGTCAGCATGAGGGCGGCTTTGCTGTGTACTTTGGCCCCGGTTGCCGCCGAGGCGATTTGCGCCAGCAGGTTTTCCTCGTCCATATCCTCCCTCGGCGGTAGCCGCACCGGCTCGACCGTCCAGCGCACGCGCTCCAGCGGCTGTCGCGCACTGACCTGCTCCGCCTCCAACATAGCCCGGTGGATGCGCTCGGTGAACAATTCCCGGTTGTCGGCTATACCGTCGTTGTACTTGCCCGCAGTGACATTGCCCGCGCAGCCGGTGAAGTATATGTGCGGCACGCCGCTTTCCTCCCTGCGGCGGTTGCGCGCCAAGCCGACGAATTCAGGCGTCACTAGTCCGGTGCCATCCTCGCTGGTGGGATGGACGGCGTAGTAGTGCAACAGCGCCAGAGCGGTCTCCCCTTGGTAAAAGCCAATCGTCTTGAGCATGGGGTCGATTATCCCCTCGGGCGCATCCCGCACTTGTGTATCGCGGCACTGGGTCCAGCGCACCCCGGCCACCTTGCCGTCTGGCCCTATCACCCGCCGATTGGAAGCGATCCGATCGACTTTGGTCTGCCCCACCGCAATATCCGTGCAAGGTTGCAGATTAGTCATGGCCGCACCCGCCGCTTGCGCCGCTTCGGCTCGCACCTTTTCGGCCCAGTCGCCA
>JAPOYQ010000696.1 GCA_026706505.1 Gemmatimonadota bacterium | reverse complement strand
ACTTCATTTACCGGAACCTGTTCTAATCGCTGTACCAGACCACTGGGCCATCGCACCTCTACTAGATCGACCTTTGTCCTAGAGCCCAGACCAAAGTGGAGCCGTGGATCGCTCGCCGTTAGGTAACTGGAACCGCTCCGCGCCTGACGGATCTGTTCCAGTCCCTCCGCCACTACCCGCACTTTAGCTCCTATCCCGTCCCGGTTGCTGTGGGTTCCCACGGTCTGCACCATCAGCCAATTCTCCCGATTTCCGCCATCGTTGCGGACCAGTTTGGCTTTTCCACCGCAATTGTTGACTAAGATATCTACATCCCCGTCCTCGTCGTAATCTCCGAAAGCGGCACCACGGCTGATCTGCTTGTGCAAAAACCACTCGCCCGAGATCGAAGAGGTCTCCGTATAACTCCCATCGCCATCATTGCGAAAGAGTTGGTGTTCCTGCATGTACTCGACCCCCGACTGGAACAGGGCAATCTTGTCCAGTACATGGCCATTGGCCACGTACAGATCTAGGTCGCCGTCGTTGTCGTAGTCTAGGAAGTTCGTCCCAAAGCCGAGGAAGCGGTGGCTAGGATCGGCCAGCCCAGCCACCGCCGTCACGTCCTTGAAGAAGATCCCCTCATTGCGGTAGAGGGTATTGGTCTCGTAGGAAAAATTGGTGACAAAGAGATCAAAGTCGCCGTCGTTGTCGTAATCCCCGAAATCCACTCCCATGCCGGCCTCTGACTCGCCGATCCCGTTGAGGGCCACCCCTTTTGCTAAGGCCGCGTTGCCAAACTTTCCATTCCCTAGGTTCTGGTAGAGAAAGTTCGGCGTCCCATCGTTGGCGACGAACAAATCTTGATCTCCGTCGCTGTCGTAGTCCAAGGCGATCACACCCAATCCCTTGCCGGATGGATCATTGATCCCGGCTGCAACCGAGACATCGGCAAAGGTTCCATCCCCGTTGTTGTGGTACAAAACATCCGGTACTCCTCCGTACTCCAGCGGCGCGCAATACGAACGAGTAGACTCGACGATGGCCCGGTGGCCTTGGGCATTCGTCCGCACATATCCGCCGCATACCTTGTTGGTCTCGACGGTGAAATCCACGTAGTTGGTCACGTAGAAATCGAGCTCCCCATCGTTGTCGTAGTCTAGGAAGGCGACGCTCGTACTCCACTGGGGTACGCCCGTGGCTGTCTGCTCCGTAACATCGGCAAAAGTGCCGTCGCCATTGTTCTGATACAGCACATTTGGCCCGTAGTTGGTCACGTAGAGATCCTGATCGCCGTCGTTGTCGTAGTCGGCGACCGCACATCCCATGCCATAGCCCGTATCGCCCGTCTTGGATTCTTGGCCGGTATCGACAAAGGTGCCGTCGCCATTGTTCTGGTACAGCACATTGCGGGGCGGGACACCGGTGGAGTCGGGCGAAAGATCGACCTCGGAATGTGCCGCATCCCTTGAACGCGTCTCCTCATCTTGGTTCGGCTCCCTCACCCAATAGTGATCGCCCTGCTGGTACACGAGGTTGATGGGCACCGAATGGATGCCTTGCAGGTCGAATCCATCCACCAAGTAAACGTCTAAGTCGCCGTCGTTGTCATAGTCGAAAAAGGCCCCGCCCGCTCCGGTCGTTTCTATCAGAAAGTACTCCCCGGCCGCGCCATTGGTATGGGTAAAGGAAATCCCAGATTGTGCCGTGACATCCGCAAATTGCACGGCCTTAGAGCCTAGATCGCAGGCCGACAGACTCATGCAAAAAATGAAGGTTATTTTTTGCAGCATCGGTTGCAAGTAAGCCAAAGGCGGGCTGTGCTCTCGGATGGGGAAGACCATTTGTCCTTAGTCAGCGTAGAGCACTAACTGGGTCGCAGCTTCTAAAGCCCCAAGTACAGATCCCGTCCTTCGGCCAGTGCCGCGATTTTGCGGTCGGCGATGGAGCGTTTGAGCATCCAAAAGCCGCAGTCTGGGTGGATGAAGCGGATGCGGTCGGGCCCGGCGGCGGCAGCAGCGGCTTCTATGCGGCGGGCGATCTCTTCGGCTGTCTCGATGTGGTTGACTTTGATGTCGATCACGCCGATGCCGATGCCGATGCGCGAGTCGATTTGTCGCAGGGCGTTTAGGTCGCTCGCCGGGCGGTGGGCGAGTTCGAGCACTAAGTGATCGGCGCGCAGTTCGTTGAGAAAGTCGATCAGGGTGCGCCACTCGCCCTGCTGGATGGTCTGGCCGCCGTAGTTGCCAAAGCAAAAGTGGACGGCCTTTTGGGTGCCTGAGTCGATGCTGTCGAGTACGGCGTTGATGGCGCGGGCTGCGAGGGGGCCGTCGGCTGGGTTGCCGGGAATGTTGGCCTCGTCGATTTGGACGCAGGCGCAGGGCAGGCCGCGGACTTGGTCGGCGAGGACGTGGGCAACGGCCATCAGTAGGGCCTCGAAGTCGCCGTAGTGGTGATCGAGGAGGGTGCGGGCCAGCATGTAGGGGCTGGTCAGGGTAAACTTGAAGGGGCCACCGGCCACGGCGGCGGCGCGGGCGCAGTCGGCGAGCAGGTCGAGGCTGCCCGCGCCGAGCTCGGCTTCCACCACGGCTGCGGGTTTGGCTCGGAAGCCCATGCTTTGTTTGGCGGCGAACTCCTCGGCCTCGCGGCGGCCGAATTCCGCGAGGGTGCCGCCCATGGGCCGGACGAAGTACTCGATCATACCGTTGGTGTCTGGGTGGTTGATGTCGAAGCGGTACAGCTCGCCGTCGGTGGGTAGGTCGATGCCGGCTTGGCGCTGGGTGTCGAATACTACGCGGGTGGCATCGATGAGGGCCTGCTCGGAGGGCAGGGCTTGGAGCCAGTCCGGGATGGGATAGGAGCCGACGGTTGTGGTTTGGATGGGAGGTTGGGTGGACATGGTTGGCTACGATAAGGGCTTAGAGACGGCAGCGCAACGGGTGCTATCGCACCGAGCCGGAGGCCGAGGTATTGTCCGGCGGCATTTACACGCGCTCGACCTCAAAAGCCGCCAAGGTGCGGGTCTGCCGACTGAACTCCACTCCAATCAGGTAAATCGGCTCGCCGCGACCGCGATACTTGGCCGCGTAGTCCCTCTCCTTCAACTGCCGCAGTGCCGCCCCCTCGGACATCTGTCTCACTACCTTGAACTCGAATACCTTGAAACTCGAACAGGTACACGTGCCCATTGAACTCTACCGCCATGTCCAAGCGACCCGCTTGGCTGCTGTCCTCCACCGTGATCGTCAGCCCCAGCGACGCGAAGTAGGAGTAGAACACGCTGGCGTAGTAGCCCTCGTAGTTCGCAATCTCGTTGTTGGTGTGCCACTGATACGGAATGCTGGCAAAGAACGCCTCGAACAGCGTTTTCAAGCTGTCGAAGTCGTTGATCAGCAGCAGGTCGTACAGCCGGGCGTTGTGCTCGACTTGGCGCGACGGGTTGCCCGTCAGGTGGTTCAGCAGGCTCTTGTTCAGGCTTTGCTGCACCTCTCGATTCGGGTAGCCCAGCCGGTAGTATAGCTCTCCGCCGCGCAACTCAGTGCGGCGAATGGTCAGGTATCCGGTCTGGAACAGCAGCGCCTCGGTCGCAATGTGATCCACGTCAAAGGCCGACAGCAACTCCTCGCTGCCGAGCATGTCGTCCAAGGCCAAGGAACTGACCTCGCGCTCCACCAACATCTCGAGCAGAAACGTCGGCGTACCGGTCTCAAACCAGTAGGCCCCGAACTGGCGGCGATCGAACAGCAGCAGGACATCAAAGGGGTTGTACACCTGTTCCTCACCCAGCCAGTTGTAGCCGCTGTACCAGCGCTGGATTTCCTCTCGGTCCAAGCCGGACAGTTCCGGGGCGAATACCGCGTCCAAGTCCGCCTCGGTATAGCCGCAAATGGCAGAATAGCGTGGGTCCAAGGTGATGTCGATGAGGTTGTTAAGACCGGAGAACAAGCTGGCCTTAGAGAATTTAATTACCCCGGTGAGGAAGGTAGACGCGATGTGCGCGTCGCTATCCTTGATCGTCGCGTATAAGCCGAGCAAATAGTCGCGGTTGGCGCGGGCGATCTCTGGTTCCTCCAGCGCGTCGAGAATGGGCTTGTCGTACTCGTCAATTAGCACCGCCACCCGCTGACCAGTACGCTGATGCAGTGCTTCTAGCAGATGTCGCAAGCGGGTCGGGGCGGTGTCGTAGCTGGTAGTGACCACCGCCTTGCTCTCCATTGCGTCTAGGTGGGCCATCACATCCTTGTGCAGGTAGCTTGGGTCCTTGAAGTTGCCGCTGCTGAAGTCGAGCCGCAGCACCGGATAGCGCACCGACCAATCCCACTGGTCGTGGATGGCCAGCCCCTTAAACAATGGCTCGTTGCCTTCAAACAGTTCCTTGAGCGTATCGAGAAACAGGCTCTTGCCAAAACGACGCGGACGCGACAGAAAGTAGTGCTTGCCCTCGGCGACCAACCGCCTTATGTAGGCGGTCTTATCGACGTAGTAGTAGGGTTCTTCGCGAATTTGGCGAAAGGTCTGAATGCCGATGGGCAGTTTGCGCTTGGCCGTCTGTCCGGCTTCGGGTTTCACCTTTAGCATGGGCTTACTCTGTCTCCGTAGAGTTGTTGTAGAAGTTCCAGCCTGCCTATCCGGGCTAGGCCGATGAGTGGAGAAGCATTGCTCACCACACTCACAGACGA
>JAPOYQ010000339.1 GCA_026706505.1 Gemmatimonadota bacterium | reverse complement strand
GAGATTGGCGGAAAACAGAACAACCGTACCAGCGGGAATGACCAGATCCACAGCCCGCGATTCATCGACCGTCGTCCAACTGCCATGCCTGCTTGGATTTCTGCGGTGCTCGACAATCTCGCCCATCCGGTGACTGCCAGGCACCACCCGCAAACACCCATTCTCCACATCTGAATCTTCCAGATAAATCCCGCAACTGATAATGCGATCCGTATCGGTGCCAAAATAAAAATTGTCCTGATGCCAGCCCGTTGACGTGCCGCCATTGGGCAACTTGGGAAAAAACTTGGTGCCAAACACATCGACATTTTCACCAATCAATACGGCCACGCGGTCTAAAATCGCCGGTTCACGCGCCAGTTCCAACACGCGGGAATCGACCACGCAAACCCCCTGAACTTTGTGCAACAAACCCGCCCGAGGTTCGCCGCGCTCGTCCAACTCAAGCGACCAGTGCGGCACCTGCTCGGTCAATTTGCATCCCTCTGCGACCAGTTCATCAAACACCTGCTTGTAGTAGGCCAATCGCTCGCCTTGTATCAGGGCTGCAAAAACGAGATAGCCATCTTCGCTAAACTGCCGCATCTGTTCGTCTGTCAGCATAAAAACCTCCTGCAGAATCAGTCGTCGCCTGTTTCTTTTGCAGAGCCTGCGATGTATGGGAAAAATAAAGACACCGGCTCGGTGCCACCACCTCTTACCGGTGACCCGCTTGGCTACTGGCGGTTGGGGAGCGGCTCGCCTCGGGACGCCGCTCCGAATTCTACCTAGCCAGCGAGGGTGGTGACACGCCTTTCCCCCCTTTCAACACCAGGAAATTCCTGGCCTCATCCACAGCGGGCTTCCCGGCGGGGTCCACCTTCATGGGCCCTCCGTTCCCGCCGTTGGCATCCTTGTCCCAGATTCTGTCATCATACCCATCGGGAGCATACTGACAGATGTAGGCTTTGCGCACGCTATCGGTGTTGTTGGCCCCTGTAAAGTGCGGCGTCAGGCTCCAGAAGATCGCCGCCGAGCCCGCCTTGACCGGCACACAGACGGCATCGTCGGATCTAAGGCCGCTGATCGTCCAGCCACCGTTGCTCTCATCGAACTCGTGAAGCAGCGGCCCTCGCCGGAAGAGCCCCGGCACGAACCACGGGCAGCCGTTTTCCTCGGTTGCATCGTTGAGCGCTACCCAGCACGACAGGTATTGCAGGGGGTCAATGAACGCAAGGCCAATGTCCTGATGGCAGGGGAAAACCCGCCCAGGGCAGGGCTTCGTGTATACCGCCTGCTCCCGGTACAGCCGCACATCGTCGCAGTTGAGCAGGTCGTGGCAAACCTTCTGGAAGAACGGGCCGGCGCAGAATGAGCGGGCAAGCGCCGACCCCCGGGCCAGGCCGCTCGTAATGGTGATCCGATCAGCATTCGCAATCGTGCGCGACGGCTGCTGCCGCCCCCTAGCTTCGAGGCGCCGCACACTCTCGTGCTCAAGCCGATCGAATTCATCCCGCAGCTGCCCGATCTCCGCAGCGCTGAAGGCATCCTCGACCACAGTGAACCCCTGGAGATCCATATCGTCCGCCTGATCCCTGGTGAGGATCCGGAGAGGAGCATCCTTGCGTGTCGGCAGGAGCGACGGGTGCTTGCTCGAGCTGCTGAACTCCATGGCCGGATGCCGCGGCAGTCGCGCGTTGTGCTGAGCAGCCGGCGTCGGCTCGTCGCCCGTGGACCAGCGTGCGGTTCCGTCGAAGCCGAGGCGCTCCCACAACACGTGCGGCCACTCCCTGAAGCCGCTTGAGATGTAGTGGCATGCGTAGACCTGGCGAAAGACGGTCGGGTCGCGCCCCATCAACCCCCGGTGCCACAAATGGCCGTCGAAGATCACGGCTGTTCCCCTCTTTGCCACGATGTGCACCTCCTCCGCCCCTGCCGCTTCGTTCTCCTCGAAGATCTCCTTCCTCAGCCTGGCACCTAGCTCCGGGTCGCCTGAGTGCGTGCGATAGCCCGCCCACTTTCCCTGCCGGAGGTCATCGTGGTGAAGCTTGCGGCGAAGGTGGCCGCCTGTCTGCAGCGCGAGCGTGCCGATCTCCTCGTCCACGTCCACGAGCGGAATCCACACACCGATGCAGCCCGGAAGCGGGGTTCCGTCACAATGCCAGCTCTGCGACCACTGGCTGCCCTTCCACCAGTAGTGGCTCTTGATGCCCTCGGGCTCTTCCCCGCCCAAGGCATCCTTGAGCGGTCCGCGCAGCTTCGGATGCAGCATGAAGGCGCGGCAGACGGGGTCGTGGATGTGGCACTGATCCGTGTCGATGAGATGGTCGGCGCTTTCCGCCGGCGGGACGATTCCCTCGACGGGGATTTCGCCCGCGTGCACGGCGTCCATATGCCGGATGAGCCCGTCGCACTCGTCGGCGGTGAAGAGCGAAGGCACGGCGACCCACCCGTCGCGAGCGTACTTCCGCCTCTGCTCGGCGGTGAGGCCCGCCACCTCCACGTGGCTGGGTTGGGTGTGTTCGGAGCCGGACATTTCAGTGGGAATCGCTACTTCGGTCGCGCGAAGGCGACGAGCGCGGCGTCCGATCCGGTGCCCGTAGCGATGACGACGAACTGCCGCCCCGACCGCGCGCGGTCGGTCATGGTTCTTGGGCGCCCGCGAGGGCGGTAGATAAGAGGGCGGCTGTCGCAACTAATCGCTTCATGAAGAGGACAACTGAATCATAGTTTCGCGGCGTATTCTAGATATCATGGATTGACCTATGTATAGAAAAAATAAAGGCATCGATATGGTTCTATGCAATTCGCTGAAAACGCTACAATTCACCGAGAACGTTCGCAAGAGTCCGGCAGAGTCCCTGATGACTCGCCTGTCGTCGCATCGAATTGTTCGGAAATTACACGCGGGTGTAAATATGATGCGGCTATTCCCTCGGTCAACCAAGAATGTTGATTTTGAGTTTGGTGATCAGCTAGAGATGAAAGTGCACGCTCAATTTGAACTAGAAAAACTAGCCTGTTGAGCTTTTGCCCCAAATCAATTGATTGGAGTACTCTCAAGCGTCTCTAGCCAGCGATAGCCGTAGGCCGGCACTTCGGGTGACCCGGTCGTACCATCGGGGAACATGCTGAACTTCTCGACGCGCAGGCGGTAGCTGTAGTCGTGCCAAGGCTGAAAGCCCACGATCTCGCCGCGGAAGGGGGTGCCGTTGACGACCTTGCAGTACCCGGGATAGCCGTCGTCGCACTCGACCCTGTGGGCATCCACGGTTATCTCCTCTTCCGTGCCCACAGCCTTGGTGCTCGAGACGACCTCACTTAACACGTACCGGCCATCGTCATACCTGTTGGCCTCAAGGACGTAGTGGTAGCCGGCCTCGTATTCGAAGTTAGTGATCATGTCGTCGTACGGCGCGCCGTCCACCACCATGCAGAAGTCGTCACTCTGGGCGCATATCACCCGCGTCGGACCCACCGACAAGGTTGCGGGGATGGATGGCGCCGGGGTCTTCTCCAGTTGCTCCAGCAGGCGATAGGCGTACCGGCCGGCATCCTGCGGTGGTTCCTCCCCACCCCAGGGATCGTACTTGCCGATCCGCAGGCGATAGTCGTAGCCGGCCTCGTATTCGAATCCTTCGATTCCATCGTAGAAGAACTCGCCGTCGACCACCATGCACGACTGCAAGCCCACGCCGTAGCACTTGGCTAGGGTGGGACCGACGGTCAGCTCCCGTATCTCGAGGTACCCGGCGTCCGGTCCTGTGGAACGGTCGCAGCCGGCAAAGACCAAGGTCAGCAGGAAGAAGGGAGCGAAGCTTCTGGTGCGCATTGGAGTCCTCCGTCGGTACGGCTGCCGCCACTCTTGCGTCCCGCATTGGATCGCAACAGGCTCTGACGGCTCTACTCCAGAATATACCGAAAGCTATAGCCTCTGCATCGCTGATTTGGGATCGAGAATTACATCAGCAGCAATCAATCGATCCTGTAGCTCGGCCATTGGCACGCTACGACTATCCACACCTGTTGCCCTTGCTATCGCAGCGGCCGTGCCAGCAGCCTGCCCCATGCCCATTGAGTTGGCTGTGACTCGACTTGACGCCAGGGCCTCTGAAGTTGCCGAGTGACAGCGACCCGCAACCCAGAGATTCTCTACGCCCTGCGGCAGCAACGTTCTGTACGAAATATCGTACGGCGGTACGATCGGCTGATCGTGATACCCGGCTGCGTCCTTGGGATGCCGGTCTATTCTCCACGCCCCAAGCACTACCACGTCATCCTGCCGTTTCGCAGTTCTTATATCGTCGCCGGTCAGCGTGTAATCGCCGACGATTCTTCTGGATTCTCGCGCTCCAGCTGTCGGACCACTGGTGAAAAAGTACGCGTCTTTGAACTCGGGTAGTGCTTCTTTCCAGAGCTCGAACATGGTCCACGCATCGCGTCGGCCCTGGATTTCTGCGTTCGTCCAGTCTTGCGGATTCGTTGCGTTACCGGGAGTGCGAATCACATTGAAATAGATGTCTCGACCTGAGAAAGTTGCCGGCCACGGACCACCATAAAGGCCGATCTTGCCTGCGGCACGTGCCTTCTCCAGAACGGCCGCACATTTACGACGCAGCTCAAATGTAAGTTCGACAAAGCCAATTCGGAAGTGCAAGCTCATCGGCTGAAGCGACTCGGCGATCTCGTATGGACATCCCGCCCAGGCG